>JAIROC010000162.1 GCA_031257735.1 Bacteroidales bacterium
ATGAAGCGTTATTGGGGTAGTGTTGTAAAATTAGTTTTGTTTTGGTTGTTATTTTTCGCATTCACAAGGCTTTTGTTTTTGCTTGTATATAACAATCTACTTTCAGCTGTTCCGATGAAAGAAATTTTCGCGGTATTTTATCATGCTTTGCGATTGGACATAGCAACAGCATGTTATTTTCTGAGTATTCCTTTGCTGATTTTTGTATTACAGCTTTGTATTCGTCACAGGATAACAACATTATTGCTTCGTATTATTGTGATTATTGAGTTGATACTTGCATCATTGATTACATTTGCCGAAATAGGAATATATGGAGAGTGGCGTAGCAAATTAAATTATAAAGCCCTTGTATATTTGCGTCATCCTGACGAAATTTTCAGAACAGCTACATCATTTCAGATTATCTTTTTCATACTTGGCATTATTGTATTGGTAGTTGGTTTTTATTTATTGTACAATCGTTTTGTGATAAGACCGCCTATTGTTCCACAGAAGAAAGCATTTATAAAAGTACCTGTCTGTTTACTGCTTACAGGAGGTTTATGTTTTACAGGTATGCGTGGCGGAATAAACGCTATACCGATAACCCAGAGTTCAGCATATTTTTCTCATGTTGATATTTTGAATGAAGCAGCTGTAAATACGTGTTGGAATATTATGCTCAACATCATTGACTTTAGATCGTTGGAAGATAATAATCTTTTTTCATATATGGATAATGTAACGGCAGATGAGACCGTAAAACAGTTGCAGAAAGCAACCAAAGATACTACAGTTTCCGTATTGAAGAAAACCGATATTAATATTGTTGTTCTTTTGTTGGAAAGTTGGACGGCAGATGTTTTGGAATTGATAAATGGCAGTAATGAGATAACGCCACATTTTAGCGCTCTTGCGAAGGAAGGGTTGCTTTTCACACATTTTTATTCAAACGGACATCGTTCACAGCAGGCTATTTGTAGTATTTTAAGTGGTTTCCCTTCCATTCCCAATTATGACATTACGAATAATCACAGCAAATATAAACATCTTCCAAGTCTTGCCAAAGTCTTTAAAGAGAAAGGCTATCATACATCTTTTTATTTCGGAGGAAATTTGGATTATGGAAATATACGGGCATTTTTATTACATGCCAATGTGGACGAGATTATAGAAGAAAAAAATATAAATAACAATATTCCGCATGGCAAATTAGGCATTCACGATGAATATATGTTGGCATATCATCGAAAGCATTTGAGAAAAGAACGGAAACCTTTTTTTACGATTTTGTTCACTTTGAGTTCCCACAGTCCATACGACGAACCTAAAAATGTGGCACAGTTGAATTGGAATACCACTGAAATAAAGTATTTGAATGCTGTTAAGTATACGGATTATTGGTTAGGACGATATTTTGACAGTGTAAAAAATCAATCATGGTATGACAATACATTATTTATATTAGTCGCCGATCATGGTCATTCTTCACATATTGACAGGTCTTATTACGAAACAAATTATCAACATATTCCGATGCTATGGTACGGAAATGTTCTCAAAGAAGAATTTAAAGGCGTTCAATGTGATATTATCGGTTCACATGTAGACATACCTGAAACATTATTGTCTCAATTAGGTTATAATACCTCTTTATTTACATGGGGGAGAAACATGTTTAATCCATATTGCAATCAATATGTCTATTATGAAATCACCAAAGGATTTGGCTGGATAACGCCAGCAGGAAGTTACACCTATTCGCCAGAAAGAGAAACTTTTTTTTATTATAACGGCGATGAAACAAAAAAAGATACTCTTCTTTTTACAGGAAAAGCATATATGCACAAACTTTTCAAGACATATCTTTCTTATTGATTTATGGGAAAAGCATGAAAGGACAAAAAAGGTAAAAGCAAAAGTAAGATACATTTATTTTCAGCTTTCAGCTTGCAATTTTCAACTAAAAAACCTTGTCAATTGCTTAAAGTTCTTTAATCTTTTTCTGTAGTTTATCCCATTTTTCATGTGGAAACTTTGGACCAATTTCTTCTACTATCTGGGAAGCCAGGTAAGAACCCATTTTTCCACATCGTTGCAAGTTATAATGATTAGCATAACCATACAAAAACCCAGAAGCATATAAATCACCCGCTCCTGTTGTATCTATACAGTTGGCAGGAAAAATGTTTATGATTTCTTTTTGTTCATCTTGCATAATTAAAGAACCTTTGTTTCCAATTTTTACGACAGCTATATTTGTTCGTTCGGCTAAATAAGATAAGGAATTATCGACGGACATTTTGGTAAGAGTTATTGCTTCTTCCTCATTTGCAAATACAATATCGACATGTTCTTCGATTATTGTATTTAAAAAATCTCTATTTTCTTCTACAATATTATAGCTTGCCAAATCCAAAGAGACTTCCAATCCCTGTTTTTTTGCCGTTGTAATTGCTTTGTATATCAAATCGTGGTTTTGTAATAAATAACCTTCAATATGAAAGACGTCATATCCATTGAAAATATCGTCGGAAATATCATCCGTATCCAATTCTGCAGCGACACCTAAATAAGTAGCCATAGTACGTTCACCATCAGGGGAAATAAATGCAGTACAGAAGCCTGACATTTTGTTATTTTTGTCGGTTATTAAGCGTGGAGCTACATGATGATTTTGCAAGTCTGACGAAAAAGCATTACCAAATTCATCATTACTGACTTTCCCAACAAAAGCAGTGTCAATGCCTAAACGCGCCAAAGCAAAAACAGTATTAGCAGCAGAGCCTCCCGATACAATGGTGCGATTTAAGGTATTAGTTGTCTTTGCTAATTTTGATGCAGTATCGACGTCAACCAATTGCATACTTCCTTTGGGTAGATTTTGCATTTGCAAAAACGAATCATCATCAATGCGTATCAAAACATCGACTAATGCATTCCCCATTCCTAATATTTTCTTCATTTTTTCGATAGATTATAAAAAACAAAAGCCGATTTCTTTATCGGCTTTGTTGCTCCCCCTGCTGGACTTGAACCAGCGACCCTCTGATTAACAGTCAGATGCTCTAACCAACTGAGCTAAGGAGGAATGAAAGATATATCATTATCTATTGGCTGCAAAGATAGCATTTTTTTTAATACAAACAACATATTCGATAAAAATTTTTTTCATTGAAAATTTTATCAGAAAGTCAAATGGTAATCAATCAATTATTCTTGTCTTGTCTAATATTTTCATTTCGTCAATAAGGTGTTTTGCATCGGAAAATTTGTCAATGATGAATAAAATATATCAACAGATAGAATTATAAGTCCATCTTACTTCTATTTTCTATTTAGTGTCTGTCGGAAAACTCATAAATTCATTTCTTCAATGTATAATCGTAATTAAGGAATAACTGTAAATGGCTGAAAGCCCGAAATCAATAGCACAGGGGAACGCCCTGTGTAACGTAAACGCCTAAAAACTAAGCCCTGAAAGGGTTTAATCAATTATATGGGAAACAACAAGGGAATTAGCTATGCTCGCCGCAACGACACCGTTGGTTGGACATCTTTGTGTGTTTTCACACAAACTCCTTCGCACTGATGTTAATGATTAATTGTTTATAGCAATTTATCATTCAGCATTTGGATACGGATAGCGTGAATTATTTTTTTTGTATAGAGGGGAAAATCTGCTTTCATCATCCAATCATAATAGGAAGGTTCTTTTGTAAAGACTTGTTCTACGGCAATTCCTTTGTGTTTGCCAAAGTTAAATATAATCTTATTCTCTTTATCATAGATAAGATGTCCTGCAAAATCTGCATTTTTACTGTTGGTGGAAAAAGCAGAAAGCGTTGCAATATCATTCTTGACAGGAATATATTCCTTATCGTTTTCGTCAAGGATGACTGTATTTTCGTAGCGACTTAATTGGGCTTCCAATATTTTAAACGTAGCAACAGTATCGGCTTCAGCAGAATGCGCATTCACTAATTCTTCTCCACAATAGAACTTGTAAGCAGCACGTAAATTTCGTGGTTCCATACGGTGAAAGATATTTTGTACGTCTATTATACGAACATTTCGAAGGTTGATGTCCATGTCAATACGTAAAAATTCTTCGACGAGCAAAGGAATGTCGAACTTTAGAAGATTGTATCCCGCTAAATCACAGCCTTTGATAAAATCGCGAATAGAGGGAGCCAATTCCGCAAAAACAGGTTTGTCTACAACATCTTTATCGTATATACCATGCAGTTTGGATGTTTCTTCTGGAATATGCATTTTTGGATTAATACGCTCTGTCTTAGTGATTGTAGAATTATCCTGCAAGACTTTCAACATACATATCTCTACGATTTTGTCTGTTCCAATATTCAGTCCCGTAGTTTCTAAATCGAAAAATACAATTGGTTTTGTTAAGTTTAGTTTCATATTTTTGTTCTTTCTATTTTAATAAAATTATACTGTTTGTTTTGGTGTAATAACTCGTAATGATTTTGGCAAGACACAAATAGTAATGCTCGTTTGTCTTTGGATAGGGTCTCCGTCAATGTGGCAAGGTTGGGCAACATTATCTTTTGTATAAATAGTACATCTGGGAAGTCGATAAATTTGTATTGATTTTGTATCTTTATGCAGATTACCTGTTAATAAAGCCGTTGTACTAAATGGCAATCTAAAGATGTCAGGTTTCTTAACCAAACAAACATCAACACAACCATCCGCCATAGAGGCTTCTGGAGATATTTTAACATTATACCCCCATTGAGAAGAATTGGCAATACTTACTAACATAGCATTATGTTCTTCTTTTTTCTCTTCATTTTTTTCTATAATGTAAGTTTGAGGTTTGTATGTTATATAATTTTTCATTACATAATGCAGATACGGAAAAAAACCACGACGAGAAGAATGATCAAACATTTCTGCAACAAGTCCATCAAAGCCAAGTCCTGCAATACTAATACAAATTTGATTATTTATTTTTAATGTATCTATTTCCAATGAATGTCTTTTATTAATGACCTGTATTGCTTTAGAAATACAAGTGGGAATTTGTAAATGATGAGCAAGTCCATTTCCTGACCCTGTAGGAATGAAACCTAAAATCACTTTTTCTCCGACCAAAGATCGGGCAATCTCATTAATAGTTCCGTCCCCCCCAACAGCAACAACAATATCTACTGCATCTTTAACAGCCTGAACTGCCAATACCTGTCCATGACCACGATATTGTGTTAGCGCTAATTCATAATCATATTGAGATAAATCCAAACGCTTTTTCAATAAACGAGACACTTTTTTATAATGTCCTAATCCTGCATAAGGGTTGATAATAAAGACAATTTTCTTTTTGGACATAAACTGTTTCTTATAATGTTGCAAAGGTATTCATTATGGCTTTTAATTGAGAAGGTGTGGAACTATGCTACATTTTTCAGAATAACATAACCATTTTCGGTTTGCCAATCAAATAATTGAGCGTATAATTTTGTTTTAAAAAATAATGAAAACGTAAATGATAATCTTAAATGTCGGCACAATTCTTTATATGAAACCTGACCGCCAACAATAAGCGCTAATAATGATATTATATCGTGTCCATTACATAAGTTAAGAATATCTGTTGTTTTATTTATTGCGATAAAACTTTCTATATCAGCATAACTAAGTTCCTTTGTTTTGTTGCTTGATCTTATATTTAATTCATTCAATAATTTCTGCTTTTGTAGTTTTATTTTTCCATCTTTTATTTCTGACAAGTTTTCTCCGAATTTTATTCCACTAAACAGTATCTTGTTTCCACTAATATCATTATCCCAACGAATATATGCTATGTAAGATGATTCTTCTAAAATATTTTGCCACACCGTTTGAGAATTTGATATACGATATTCTGTAAATAAATTAGCACGAACTGTTTCAAAACTTAACATTGTTATTTCAATATCGTGATAATCTGTATAAAACAAATTCGTTACAGTTGGGTAAACTTTTCTTAAATGTAAAAAATCCGCATCTTGAATACCTATAACTTGTTTTGTCTCCTTCGTTAATGTTGTCAAAGCTATTGTTAATTGACCTTTTCCTCCGTGTACAAATTCAACGCTTGCTTTTGTTTCATCAAAAAATTTGGGATAGATTCTACAATCATCTTCTCCCTCAACTAATATCCAAACTATCTTACTGCCAATTTCACTGTTTAATGAAAGCCGAATATCATTGATTTTATTTTGAGCATCAATATTATTTTTCACACTTCTATCTTCCATGGGTTAGTTTTCATTAGCAAGGTTAAATAAATCACGCGTTAAGTCCCATCTGTCATTAATTATTTGTGGTGCGTGCGTAGAAATCAGAAATGAAATTTGTTTCATTTTGCCTATTCTTTGCAAATCTTGAATAAATGTCTTTTGCCACATAACGTGCAAAGAAATTTCAGGTTCATCAATTAAGATAAGAGTATTTGGATTGGTTTTAAACAGTAATTCATATTGAAGCACAACTTCCTGTTGCTCTCCAGAAGACAAGTCCGTTAATTTTAATCTTTGTCCATTGTTTAATTGAAAATAAAACCCCTGCGAACCATCTATTACAATCGCTTTGAAAGCAAATTTCTTTTCATTCAGAATATTAACAAACAACTCTATTTTATTTAGTAACTCATCATACACTCTTACCTTTTTCTCAGAATCTCCTAAATAAACAGTCAGTACATTTTTTGTTTTATCATTGTACTCCGTAACATCTTGTATGGCAGTTGCTATTCCAAAGGTTTTTAGTAATTTTTGTTTTTCAGTTAAGTCGGCAAAACGAGATTTAAAATCACTTTCCGATAAAAATTCTTTGCATTCAATTAAGCGTTTAGGGAAAGAACTCTCTAATTCTTGTGTAATTCGATAGGCTTCTAATTGCTTTTGTTCTATTAAATCTTTTAACTCTTTCGCATATTCTTCAATGGTATTAATGAACAAACTGTTTGAGTTCACATTACGGTTATCTACTATTTGTTTAAGCAATCGTTGTTCTTTAATCAAATAGACACTTGTTTCACTCAAAATCTGCAATATCTGAGAACTTTGATTGCCGCTTTGTTTTTTTATAAGTGTTATTATGTGTTCCGACAGTTGAGCGCTATTCTCGTTTAAAAACTCATTTACCGTTATTTGTTTTCCTGTTCTATTGTCAATCCATAAATCCGATGCCAATCGTTGTATTGGGAGAAAATTTTGTAACTCTTGTGCTAATTTATTCTCCAATTCAAAATTATAAACAAAAGTATCTTTCCGTGTATTATTGATGTACAAATCTAAATGAATGTCTGTCGTTTCTACAGTTTGGGATAGAGATATTATCTGTTGTTGATTATTAATAATTTGAACAGTTTGTTTATCTTTCCCTTTCTTTTTTGTTACATCGATTCTCCTGTTTTGTTCAAACGAAAGAGAAATCAAGTCAAAATTAAGCTTCTGAAAATAGAAAAACCTTTGATTGAAAAGATTGTAAATAATATTCAAAATGGTTGTTTTGCCATAACCATTTGGACCTGTCAAAACAGTCAAGTCTTCTTCATTATTCAAGTCTATATTGTAATCAAACAACCCGAATAATTTTTCTATTTTTATGCTTTGTAATTTCATATTATTTGTGTACTCAATATTTACATTCTACCAAACCTGCATCTCTCTCTTTGGATAAACGGATTACCTTTTGCGCTTACGGCACATTTTACGGCTTTAACGCTTTATTTAAATGAATTTCCTGTCAAACGGCATGAAGCTACAATTTATTATTCAATATACGGAAAACGAGATATGCTTTTTTTTTTCGTTTAAGCTGTCTTAATGTTGCAAAGGTATTCATTTTTATTTCATCGGAGACAGTGATTAAAAGAAAAAATAAATAGAGACACACATTATCATGAACAGCGTAAGCATGTATGCCTCTATATGTCTTTACGAGAGACAAAGTTTATATTTCTCTCTCATGTAATCGTTTATTGAGTAATTCTACTGAATATTTAATCTACAAAACTTTAATTTCAACTTCTACGCCGCTTGGTAATTCCAATTTCATCAAGGCTTCAATTGTTTTCGAGGTAGTTCCATAAATATCCAGCACACGTTTATAAGAAGATAATTGAAACTGTTCTCTTGATTTTTTATTTACAAAGGTAGAACGGTTCACTGTAAATATCCTCTTTTGCGTAGGCAATGGAATAGGTCCAACGACTACCACTTTATTATCTTTAACAGCATTAACTGTTTTTACAATTTTTTCAGATGATTTATCCACCAAATTATGGTCGTATGACTTTAATTTTATTCTTACTTTTTGATTCACGTTAAAAAAATATTTAATTATTGCTTAATTTCCATTTAGATAGTAATGTTTCTATTATATTTGCGGGAGGTTGAGTATAATGAGAAAATTCCATTGTTACGGTTCCTCTTCCTGATGTCAGGGAACGCAGGTTTGTGATATAACCAAACATTTCTGCCAAAGGAACTTTCACTCTTATATACTGTACGCCTTGTTTTGCCGATATTTCTTCTACAATAGCTCTTCTTCTATTTAGATCGCCTGTAACTGCGCCCAAATAGTCATCAGGCGTAACAACTTCCACTTTCATGATGGGTTCTAACAAGGTTGGGTTTGCTTTTTTTGCCGCTTTTCTGAAACCTTTTTGAGCACAAATCTCAAAAGAATAGGTATCCGAATCAACCGTATGAAAGGAGCCGTCAATCAATCGGACTTTAACCCCCATCATGGGATAACCTAACAGAGGACCAGAAGTAAGCGCTTTTTCAAATCCTTTTTCTATTGCGGGAATATATTCTTTCGGAATATTTCCGCCTCTGATTTCGTTGATAAACTCCAATCCTTTTCCTTCTTCAGAAGGAGACATTTCAAATTCAATATCTGCAAACTGACCTCTTCCGCCCGATTGTTTTTTATGTATTTCTTTATGTTTTACTGTAACGGTAATTGCTTCTCGATAGGATACAATTGGATTTCCTGCATTAGTTTCCACCTTAAATTCTCTGCGTAAACGGTCTAATATAATCTCCAAATGTAATTCACCCATACCGCTAATAATGGTTTGCCCAGAATCTTCATCCGTAAAAACGCGAAATGTAGGGTCTTCATCTGCCAATTTCTGTAAGGAAATGGCAAGTCTATCCAAATCATCCTGTGCTTTAGGTTCTATTGCTATTTGGATAACAGGCTCTGGAAATTCAATTGATTCCAAGATAATAGGATGTTTTTCGTCGCAGACAGTATTTCCTGTACGCATTTCTTTTATTCCAACCAATACGCCTATATCTCCAGCGCTAATTTCATCCAAAGGTTTCTGTTTATTGGCATGCATTTCAAAAATACGGGAAATACGCTCTTTTTTTCCTGTTGCCGTATTCAAAACGTAAGAACCAGCTTTAAGAACTCCCGAATAAACCCTGAAAAAAGCAATCTTCCCAACAAAAGGATCAGAAGTTATTTTAAATATCAACCCTGAAAACGGTTCATTAATATTGGGACGTCTAATCTCTTCCTTATTTGTTACCGTATTGATACCGACAATTGCTTCCTTGTCCAACGGACTTGGCAAATATAATGTTATTGCATCCAACAAATGCTGTACCCCTTTATTTTTAAATGAAGAACCACATAAAACAGGCGTAATGCGATTACATATTGTTGCGGCTCTGACAGCGTTAATAATATCTTCTGAAGTAATTTGTTCAGGATCGTCCAAAAATTTCTGTAATAAATCTTCACTTTCTTCTGCAACACCTTCCACTAACTTTAGACGATATTCATAAACCTGTTCTTGAATATCCGACGGAACAGCAACCTCTACAAAAACTTGTCCTTGTGTAGTTTCATCCCATACGTAGGCTTTATTATATACCAAGTCGACAATTCCTTCAAAATCATCTTCCGCGCCAATAGGAATTTGCAAAAGGACAGGATTTGCGCCTAATTTATTTTTGAGTTGCGAAACAACGTCAAAAAAATCCGCCCCCATTCTGTCCATTTTATTAATGTAACTAATGCGAGGAACTTTATATTTGTCTGCCTGTCTCCAGACGGTTTCAGATTGAGGCTCTACGCCTCCTACTGCACAAAATAAAGCCACAGCTCCATCCAATACACGCAAAGAACGTTCTACTTCTACTGTAAAATCAACATGTCCCGGCGTATCAATCAGATTAATTTTATACATTTGATTATCGCGCGTCCATGAAACGGTAGTTGCCGCAGAAGTAATGGTAATACCTCTTTCCTGCTCTTGCTCCATAAAGTCCATTGTTGCAGCGCCGTCATCTACTTCCCCCAATTTATAATTTTTCCCCGTATAATACAATATCCGCTCTGTTGTTGTTGTTTTACCTGCATCAATATGAGCCATGATACCTATATTCCGTGTCAAATTCAAATCAGCCACTGTGTATTCTCCTTATTATTGTTAGCTTGTTATTAATCGTTTCTATTAAAAACGGAAATGAGAGAATGCCTTGTTTGCTTCTGCCATTCTGTGTATGTCTTCTTTTCGTTTAAATGCAGCTCCTTCTCCTTTTTGTGCTGCAATAATTTCACCCGCCAATTTTTGACTCATCGACTTTTCATGACGTTTACGTGAATAATTAATCAAATTTTTCATACCAACAGATTGTTTTCTTCCCTCTCGAATTTCGGTAGGTATTTGAAATGTTGCACCTCCTATTCGTCTGCTTCGGACTTCAAGATTGGGTGTTACATTTCCCAATGCTTCTTTCCATACTTCAAGTCCATTTCTTCCTGTTTTTTCGGAAACTATGTCTATTGCGTCATAAAATATATTGAATGCAATATTCTTTTTTCCTTCCAACATAATGTTGTTTACAAACTTTGTTACCTGTGTATCATTAAATTTGGGGTCAGGTAATATAATTCTTTTCTTCGGTTTTGTTTTTCTCATGCTCTTTTTCTTTTTAAAGAACTTTTGTTATACATATATTGATAATAAGTATTATGATTTTGCTTTAGGTCGTTTTGTTCCATATTTGGAGCGTCTTTGCGTTCTTCCTTCCACGCCTGATGTATCCAATGCACCTCGTATAATATGATATCTAACACCCGGAAGGTCTTTTACCCTGCCGCCTCTAATCATCACGATTGAGTGTTCCTGTAAATTATGTCCTTCTCCCGGTATGTAGGCATTTACTTCTTTTTGATTGGTAAGTTTTACCCTTGCTACTTTTCGCATAGCGGAATTAGGCTTTTTTGGTGTTGTTGTATAAACTCTTACACAAACACCTCTCCTTTGAGGACATCCGTCCAATGCTGGAGATTTACTTTTGTACTTAAGTTGTTTTCTTCCTTTTCTTACTAACTGTTGTATTGTAGGCATATTTTACAATTATTTCCTTACTTTTTTTAAAATATTATTCACGATTAATTTACCCGAAATGGCTCTCTTTTTTCGGGACTGCAAATGTACAATTTTTTTTTCTATTATACGCTATCTTCTTTCATTTTAATTTTAAAAAAAGATTTTAGCTTGATTTTTCTTCTTTCGAACCCGTCTCTCAAACAAAATATATGCAACTAAATAAATGACAATCAAACCTGTCTTCCTTATTTTATGACAGAGAACAAATGTTTATTTCTTTTTTGAAACAGAAAAAAAATGACAGCTTGCAACCGACTTTTCACCAAAAAAACGAGAAAATCCAACCTGACATCTTCATTTTTTCCGTTCAATTTCGACGGGAAATCGTGCATGTCGACCAATTTTCGATACAAATTTCACAAAATAATTTCCCAAAAATAAAATGCAAAAGCGAACGAATATCTCCCAACAAAATGGAACTCCTTACGGAGTTCTACAACAAATTTAATCGCTTCTTCTATTGATATGAATGCCCTACATTAATTGAAAATTGAAAATTGAAAATTGAAAATGAACTGACGAATGATGATGTTCGACTAACGGCGTCATTGCGAGCGGGTATATCTTTCAAATAAACAAAAGGGAATGACGTTTATACTATGCGCAGTTTACGGTATGGGATAAACAGAAACGGCTGAAAGCCGTAAATCAATAGCG
>JAIROC010000277.1 GCA_031257735.1 Bacteroidales bacterium
CAAGGCATCCCGCTTTTTATATTCTGGTTTTAAGATAAAATGTGGCACCTAAATTCACACCTAAATTCACGATTCCTACAGCCCGGATCAAACCGTGGTAAACCAAAACAGGCGAGTTCGCTTGTTCCCTCTTGCAAAAAAAGTGTAAATACTTTATTCTTGGCTTATAGCGGTTTGCTATGGTTTACTGAGGTTTAGAGTCAGGGTTTGAAAACGTACCTGTTATGCGATGCTTTTTGTCCTTCTGATTACGCCCCACTTGCTTTGTTGCAAGAGTAAGAAAAAACCGCACCGCCGTAGGCGGTACGAAACCGCCCGACAAGGACGGCGGGCGATGCCTCTTTTTGGATTATTGCCAATTTTTTCTACTACCCTATTGAGATTTGATAACCATAACAGAACGATTTATTATTTAACAATAAAATCCACAGGATCAGCAAGAAGTAACCCGTCTTTCCATTTTTGGACAGGATTTTGTATTCGTACTACTTCAGGATTATTTTTAATATTATACACACAGTATATCCAATACAAATCGCCCTCTTTTCTTGCTGTTTCCCATTGCACTCCTGAAATTCTTTGTTTACTTCCCTTCAATTCTGTAGTAGATTTTACCTCAACCAATTTGACAATTTTTCCGCTTGTTTTGTTTTTAACTACAAAATCCACACTTACACCCGTTCCACCATTTTCATTTAGATCAATAATATCTACATTCACATTATTTTTATATTCTTCATTAAGTAATTTTAAAACATACTTTTCTCCATACCTTCCCTCTTTTTTTAGATATTCTGAATTAACGATTGATTCGTCTGATGAATCATTATTATCAGAAGTAGACTGGTTATTAAGATATTTTTCAATATCAAACGACGAATCTTTATTAGAAGTTTGTCCCGCAGACTTGTTTACCTGCGAATCGTCAAAAGGCATAGACTGATCTTTTCCGGTAAAATCGCTCACTTTCAATGGTGCATCAGCAACGGAGAAAGTAGTTGCAAATTCAATTGGCTGTTTTTCGATTTCATTGAGATGCTTTCTTTGCTCTTCCTGCCACAATTTTTCAAATTGTTTGAGTCGTTTATATTCATCTGTTGATAAAACTTTACATCCGGTTTTTTCTTCAAATTCCTGAATTTCATCAGATTTAAAGTGTATTTTAGAACGCAGAAAAAGATTATCGTCCCAACCAAGAGAATTAAAAAAAATATTTCCGGGAATATCTAAATTTCCTTCGTGGTTCAGTATCCAATTTCTTTTGTTAAGTATTCTTATGAAATATGTATCAAAACTACAACTATGACTGCTCCAAGAATATGACCATTTAAGATTTCCCCAAAAAAGACTTTCGCCACTACGTTTATATAAATGACATAATTCTTCCCATACTAGTTTTGAACGTTTGATTTTTTCATCGTTATTTAAACTTGGAAGATAATTTAGTAATTCTTCTAAACCATAAAGAGAATTATCATTTTGTATTTCTTGTGATGAACAATCACCATAACCTTCTTTTCGCCTCATTTCTGACAATTCTGTAGATGAGAAAGCACTGCGTTTTTCTATTGGTCTGAGATTGCGGTATACTCCGCATTTTTCAAACAAATCACGAACTTTTTCACCTTTTAAACCATATTCATCATTAACGAAATAAATACTATCAATGCCAGCAAACAATGATTTAAAAGATTCAGTTTGAAAATAAACAATATCAGGTGCGGCATAACTTCTTTCTCTGTTTGCGGCATTTATTACTGCAACAAATTTTTTGTTCTTTAGTTCCGATATTAACTTTTCTTTTTGACTTGTGGAATCTGTATCAAAGGCCAAAAGAATACGCTTAATTGCCTGTTTGTAAGTTTCTTCCGTAAAACCAACAGTACTCTCATCAAATTTTGGCAAAACGTTGCGTATTACATCGTCAACAGGATTAGGTTCAGTTAAACCTATAGCTTTAAGAAAGGCAAAAGATTCTGACTTTTCATCGCCGCATACTTCTTTATGCACTGTTGGGAATTCAGTTTCTTGCCCCGGAAGGAAAACTTGTGGCTGTCCATCTTTGAATGGTACTATATGTTCCAAATTTGAAAGACGTATTATGGGCATAGACTTTATTTTTTCATGTAAAGTTTTTTGTTTGTTCAAGAATTCATAAAATTTACAAATCCATTCATTTGTCTGTTTTTTTAAAAAATCAATAGTTGTTGAGTTGATTATCGTTTCTGGTTGAATTTCTTTTATCCCAAGATCATTGATGAAATATTTTCTTAAATCAGGCGTACGATCTTGTGATATTTCTTCATGCAGCCAACTGTATTTGCTTTTGAATAATTCTGATAATTGTTCATTAGTAAATAGTTCCCGCAATTCTTTTGTTCTGGCAATCAAAGATTTATTTGCAGAAATATATCCACCCTTATAACGAGGCAATAACGGCTCGTTAATAAACACTGTTTTTACTATATCGAATAAACTTGAGAACATGTTTGTATTATCAAACTTTAGTTTATCTATAGGGAAACACTGTAAACTTTCAATATCAAGCATATTGTTATCACGAAGCCAGCGCAATGATTCAACGACAAGGTTACCTGTTATGCTAATACATTTTTTATTCCATTCATCATTGGCTGGAATATTATCACGACTGGGTGTTGTCCTATATGGACCTTGAACTAAAAACCCCAAATTGGTTTGTTTTTCTGTGGGAAAAAAGACAATCAACGGTGAGAATGAAATAGGCTGAATATTCTTATCATTCATTAAGAAAGCAATTTCAATAAGTCCAGTGTTTGTATCATTAGATATTTCTTTAGAAAAAATCAACCACTTTTCAGACGAAATAGCAACATTATTTGTTTGATCGATTAATTCGACCTCTCTGACATTAGCACCACGTTCTTTGGGTTTGCTTCTTATAAATACCCCTTTGGTCTCTTCTGAATTTTTTGACCATTCTATTTTTTCAATATAGCGAAGAAATAAAAGACTTTTTATATCTATCTTCTTCACAGCAGAAACAATCTCATTATAATCTTCAATTTTTGTTTCTTGATTTAGCGGAAGTATAATTTTAGTTTCGTTTTCTTTCAGTTCTATTATCGGTATTTCTTTGGGTAAAACATAATTTTCTATTGCGAAATGTTCGTTACCAGAGTGAATTTCTGGAATATCTGTAAATGAATACACGGATTTAAACCCAATTCCAAAGCGGCCAATAGCTGTTAAATTACTCTTTGTACTTTCCGCAATTCAACAAATGCCTTTTACATCATTTTCATCGAAAGGTTTTCCATAATGACTTACCACAAGTGAATCTTTTGAAATTTCAAATTTTATTAAAACGGGTGTTTTTTGGCTATTATCTAATTTTTTGGCTAATGCATCTTCCGCATTTTGCAACAGTTCAAATATGAAATGAGTACGATCCGCATACCTATCGGCAAGAAGCATTTTGCCATAGTCGGGATTGTCGCGGTATTTAGTTCCATACTGAAACAGATTTTCTTCACGAATCGCGGCATAATCGGAATGTTTTCCGATTTCTTTCATAATGATTCTCCCTTATAGTATAAAATTTCATAATTTTATTTTTTACGAAACTATTCTATACCATTTTGAGGCTTTTGACAAGAGGTGTTTTAGACTCTTTTTGCTCCGCCACGGACGGCGGCGCTCCCACGTAAATTTGCGTTTTTTTCTTACGCGATTTCGGACTACTTGGCTATATCAAGGTTGCACAAGTGGACAAAAAGTTTCGCATAACGTTCCGGCTGTATATGACGTTTTTGCAAGCCCGATAAAGGAAACCGCAGGTTTCCAGGACTTGCAAAAATGTGGGCGGAAGGAGCCGTGGGAGGCATAGCCGACCTAGCGAAACGGAACCCCGAGCCGCCCGCCTACTGGTAGCGCAACGTAAACAGTCCTGTTATGTGCAGTGCGTTATTTATTTTACATTCATTATTTTAATATTATCTTTATTTTTATTACCCGCATTATAATTTTTGCAAAAAATCTTTTCGATTTTATCCAAAATAGTTACACACAAAAAGTCGGCGCGCACTTCGCATAACAGGACTGGCAAAACATCGTCGTCAGCCGTTTTCCGGTTCCTGCACAATCCGGTCCACGCCCACCAGAGCGTCGAGCTTGTCAATGTTGAGGATACGGACGCCTTTAGCGGTTCTACCCATTACCCGAATATCCGCAACCTTCAGTCGAATGGACTTACCCTGCCTTGTGATACACATAATTTCCTGATTTTCAAGCACATTAACGCATCCTACAAGCCCGCCCGTCTTTTCCGTTACCGTATAGATACGCTGACCGCCGGTGCCGCGCCGATACGGATTGAA
>JAIROC010000278.1 GCA_031257735.1 Bacteroidales bacterium
AGCGATTTCTTGTAAGCGTCTACTCCTTCCTGATATTTACCTTGCTGTACCAAACTGTTTCCCAAATTGTGATATGCTTTTGCTTTCAGTTTGTCGTCCATGTTGGTATTTTCTATCAGTTTGGTAATTTCATTGGCGGCGTCTTCGTATTTACCTTGTTTATATAAGGATGCTCCTTGATTATAGAGACTTTTATAGTAATTACCTGTACTTGTATTTGATTTTAGATAATTTGTTGATGCCTGTTCATACAGTTGTTGAGCCTGTTGTTTTTTGACGGCAATTTCCTGTATATTGCTTTCTCTATTTTTGGCGGATAATTCATTTGCTTCTTTTTCCAACTTGGAAGCGGCAAAATATTGTCTGTTTCCTTGTCGCAAATCTTTAATTTCCTGTGTTGTTTGTCCATACATCATAGATGGGAAAATCCCTGTGATGAACAAAATCAGGATAAACAATAACTGTTTTCCTTTTAACCATGCCAACCCTTTAAATCGAAACATCTTCTTATTATATAATATGATTTCTATAACTAATAAACCAAAAGCCAGCCAAAGTGGAATATAATATCTGTTTTCATATCTTGAAAAAACAACTTCCTCTATTTCTGTCTTTTCGATTTTATCTAATTCATTCTGTAAAATATCAAATCCCACATGCGCATTGTTAGCATGAATATAGGAGCCGTTGCCTGCCTGAGCGATTTGTCGCAATGTTTGTTCATTCAGACGGGTAATGACAGTATTTCCTTCTGCATCTTTCTTATAATCTGTTCGTCCAGCAGTAACGCGAACAGGAATAGGTTCTCCCAAAGAGTTTCCTATTCCTATTGTATACACGAACATTCCCTGTTTGGCAACAGAAGTCGCCATATCTATTGCTTCTGTAAAATGATCTTCTCCGTCAGAAATAACAACAATTACTTTCTGTGTTTTGGGTTGATTAGCAATTTCTTCTACTTTGGCATCTTTAGCTGGCAACATGGATGCTGCCGCTTTGTCAATAGCAGTTGCAATATCCGTCCCCTGTGTGGAAATTATTTGTGGAGAGATTGTAGAAATAAACATTTTGGCAGCCGCATAGTCAGAAGTAATAGGCAACTGAACAAAGGCATTTCCTGCAAAAACTACTATCCCTATACGATCACCTTTTAGTTTGTCCACAAATAAGAGCAAGGCTCTTTTGGCTGCTTCCAATCGATTGGGAGCGTAATCCTGTGCCAACATACTGTTGGAAACGTCAATACAAAGCATAATATCAATCCCTTTACGTTTCCCTTTTTCAACGCCAGAACCTATTTGGGGATTTGCCAATGCAAAAACCAAACATGATAAAATTAAACATATCAATATAAACTTAAAATGTTGCATGGCGGAAGATGAACTTGGCGTTAACATCTTTATAAGAGATTTTTCTCCATACTTTTGTATTATTTTCCTATACCGATATTGTACATAGACATATAATCCTATAAGAATAGGTATCAATAATAAAACATATAACACATATCCATTTTCTAATCGAAACATATTGCTTTATTTTTTAATTTTTAGATTAATAACGCGTATCTTCTATATTAATTGTAATATTTTCTCCCTGACACAAAAATTATACCAAAAAAAAGAGGTATGTCCGGAGCAATCGTAGTAAAACGGAGTTAGATGTAGTAAATTCTCTCTATGCAAATTTACAATAATACGGCGAGATTGTATTCGCAATACGGCTGACAACCCAACAAAAAATACCAATATGTTGTTATATTTTTCATTCAAAATAGCCATTAATAGGGAATAGTTATTCGTAAAAAAGTTTTCCTTTGCAGCGTCGATAAACGACAAGAAAATAAATTTTAAATAAAGTAAAAAATAACCATCATGAAAAAAATTGCCATTATCTACGGTTCAACAACCGGGAATACAGAAACTGTTGCAAAGAGTATTGCAGAAAAATTATCTTCTGAAGATGTACAATTGATAGAAGCATCTAATCTAAAAGTAGAAGATGTAGAAACTTTTCCAAATTTAATTTTGGGAACATCTACATGGGGACTCGGAGATTTACAGGACGATTGGGAAACAGCTTTACCCATATTGAAGAAATGTGATTTAAGTGGAAAAACAATTGCTTTCTTTGGCTTGGGAGATTCTGGTTCTTATTCGGATACATTTGTAGATGCTATGGGAACATTATACGAAGCAATCAAAAATACAGGATGTACATTCGTTGGAAAAACATCCGTAAAAGATTATCAGTTTGACGCCTCAAAAGCCGTCGTTGATGATTGTTTTGTTGGTGTGGCGTTGGACGAAGATAGCGAAAGCAATCTCACGAACAACAGACTCGAACAGTGGATTGCAAATATCCTCCCGCATCTCCAATAAGCATAAAAACGCTTAGACATAAATTGGTTTTCGGAAAGTAATTTAAAATGCAAATATCATGAAAGTATTAACGCATCATATCTATGAATATAAAAAAGGGTTACGTCATTTGGTCTTACACACGCTGGACGCTTCCCTCAAACTACAAGCCGAAATGAAACTTCAACAACAAGGCATTGATTATACCATACGATATGTTACTTCTTCGAAAATCAATTTATTCTTTGGAGACGCAGAATGTATTCGGGTCATTGATAAGATTGGAAATAAAATGTTAAGTGAGTTTACCCCAGAAGAAGATTTTATGTTGGGAACCATGTTAGGTTACGACCGCCTCCAACAATGTAAACGTTATCTGAGAAAAAAAATAATAAAAGAGTTATGAGTTATGAGTTATTTTAGATTGACTCAGAACAATTGAAAATGAGCTGACGCACGATAATGTCCCTTTCACCCTTTCATGCCTTTATCGTTTACAGTCGCAACGTATCAAAATTTTTACCGAAAACACCACTTGTTTTTGCAATGCTTATAAAAGCGCTATCGTCAATTTCTTTGATAATGCGAGTAATATTTGCTTTGTCGGTTCTGTGGGCAATTACCAGCAAAATCTCAATATCTTCTTTTGTATAAGAGCCGTGTCCTTTTATTAAAGTAGCGCCACGATGGAGTTCGTTATTAATACGGTCGGCGATTTCTCTGTTTTTTGTAGAAAACACCATAAACTGAAATGTTTGTCTGTATCCGTCTATCACCATATCCGATGCAAAGGTATAAGCTATCATAGCAACGTAACTATAAACCAGCGATTCTATTGATCTTACAATCAAATAGGAAGACGCTATTATCAATACATTAATCAACAATGAAAGTCTCCCGTAAGAGATATTCCGGAATTTTGTGATTATTAAAATAATAATATCTGTACCTCCTGTATTACCTCCGTAATTCAGGGCGATACCTACCCCCGCCCCCGATAACATGGCTCCTATCAATGCACATAAAAACATATCATTTACCAATGGCTTCGGAAACAAAGGTTGTAATATTGAGAAAAACAAGGACAACAATAACGTACAAACTACTGTACTTGTTCCAAATCGAGAACCTAATATTTTGATAGCTACTGCAATCAAAATGAGATTAAGTACCAAAGTTGATATTCCGATAGGTATTTTCAACGCAAAATAAATCAAGGTAGCTATTCCGCTTATACCGCCTCCCATCAAGTTGTTGGGAATAAGAAATGCTGTCCAGCCAAAAGCAAAGATAGCTAATCCAAGACAAATGAAAAAATATTTTTTAATTGTCATCAATACCTTTTTAGTCGATAAATTAAGTTTTTGCATAGATTATAATATTTCGATTACAGAGGTGCAAAGGTACATGAAAAATTCTTATCTCACGAAGGCACGAAAACATAAAAATCTCCTGTTCGGACGAGGTTCTACCTCGTTCGGATTATCCTCGCAGGTTCTACCTGCGCAGTAAAAAGAATATAAACAAATAACAAATGTCAAAACAATTGAAAATTGAAAATTAGCTCCGCTGCTCTTAGCGAGTAATCGTTTTGATTCTCAAAAGCACAAATGCAATGACGCGTATTGATTGCTGTTTCTGACTATATAGACAGACACTAATTAGTGTCTGTCTATATAGTCGACATAATGCCGTCATTGCGAGACTCCACCCTCCACCGAGGGGTCGGGAAAAAAGAGCAATGACGGCGTTGTTTGGACGCTTTTGTGTGTTTTCACACATCCTCTTTCGAGGGACACTCTGAAGCGAACGGTTCAGATACTCTGA
>JAIROC010000289.1 GCA_031257735.1 Bacteroidales bacterium
TGTGGTTTTGTGTTTGTTGTTTTTTTTTTGTGTGTGAGAGTGTGAGAGAGAGAGAGAGAGAGAGAGAGAGAGAGAGAGAGAGAGAGAGAGAGAGAGAGAGAGAGAGAGAGAGAGAGAGAGAGAGAGAGAGAGGTATATAAAGGTATAGTTAATGTAAGTAATTGTATTATATACATTACTATATACATTATTTATTGAGAAAAACAAGTCATTCAATAAAGCAGAATAGATATAACTCTCCCTACCTCTCACAATAGGGAAAAAAATATTTTGTGCGTTATTGTCGTACAAATTTTTCAAAATAAAAACTCTTGTATAATCCATTTTATTTACTACTGAATAATTTTTATTACTGTTTATTGTTGATATAAATTCAACGCTGCAAAGATATAATAATTATTCAAACAAAATGCAATTTTGATGAAAAAAAAATTTGCTCATCATAATACACTGACAATGCGTAAGAAAAAAATAATCACACCCCATATTTCTCCCAATTTATCCAAAATATTTGTCGTCCACAGCCAAAATTTCGATAGAAAAAAGCAGAAAAAAACACGAAGGAGAGAAAAAATGAATAGAGTTATGGGTTATGAGTTATGAGTTAGGCTGACGCAAACTAAAATAATTAGTGTCTGTCTATAAAGTAAGAACACCAATACCCCCCCCCTTATTTATAATAAGAAATTCTCTTTGCGCGTAAACAAAAAAGTGATAATCTTACAAAAACCATATAATGAGTCATAACCGTATATGAACATGCGTACCTTGCCCGTTAGGGCATTCATATCAATAGAAGCAATACGAAAAACATCAACAAATCTCCGTAGGAGATTCATAATTTGCATTATAGCAAATACGTAATGCATTGTACAAAATACATGAAACCTCTACGAGGTTTTGGTTTTGGGGACGACTACATTTTCTATTGATATGTATTCCCTACGGGAAATTTTTCTGACGTTGCTTTCTATTTTGCGATTGTGCGACGCAGGAAGGATGGGGATTAGCTCCGCTGCTCTTACGGGTGCGGGTCAAGCCCACAATGACAGCGTTGTTTGGACGGCGTTGATGATTACTTTTTTATACTTTATAGATAGACGCTAATTAAATACTTAGTTAGTCATTTTCAGAATGTCTCCTCGTAAAGTTCTATACTGTTTTCTGGCATCTATGGTATAAATACTGTTTGGATAATCATGGAGCAATTGTTGATACAGTTCCATTGCCTTAAGTTTATTATTCAAATGTATTTCCTGTAATTTTGCCCGTTCAAAAAGCGCTTCATCTGCTAATAAATCGTACGGATAAGATGAAATAAGCGCTTCATACAAACTGTCTGCTTTGATATAGTTTTGTTGGATTGCGGCGATTTTTGCCTTTTTGTACAGGACGTCATCCAATAGAGAATGATATAAGTTTTGATGTTCAATACTGTCCAATAATATTAAAGCCTCTTCGTAATGATAAACTTCTATTAAAAAATCAGCAACTGCAAATTGTTGAAGCGAATTATTTACAGAATCCTCTTCATCTTGATTATCGGAAATCAACAGAGAAAAGTACATGGCGTCATTTGCAATAAGTTTGGAAGTAGCTGAACGCAAAACATCCAATTGAGATTTTGCCCATTCAAATTCACCTATATAAAAGGATAGTTTGGCATTTTTAAATTTGGCTAAATCTCTGATTGTATCATTGGGAAAGTCCTTTTCTACTTGTGAATACAACAAAGTTGCTTCCCATACATCTCCCTCCAATCGAAGGATATCTCCCAAATCCAATTTCAACAAGGCTTTTTCTTTTGCGTTAATATTATTGGAACTTAAGAGTTCATTTATCATTTTTGTTGCAGTGGAAATATCATTCAATTGAATTGCTTTGAGGGAAATCCACCTGCGATATACTTCAAAAGTATTGTTGTTTACTGTCCGTGACTGAAAATACAGCGTTAATTCTTTGTCAATATTATTTATCTGTTGATAATCGATGGGATAAGTCAGGATGGCTTGCGTAAGTTTGATATTGACCAACATAATTTGAGCATCAGAATAGAGTGGGGATGCTTCGCCTTTTCCGATAATGTAGTTGTATCCGTCGATTGCCGTATTAAAGTCATAATTTTTTGCAGCAACGTTTGCCAATTCCAGAATACGTTGTCCTGTTTCGTTATAACGTTTATCCATTGCCTTTGCCTGTTTCATAGCCGAAACAAAATCTTTTTTTTGCATGGAAAACCAAATCATTAGAGAAGAATAGGCTTTATTGTCAGGATATTTGGCAATAGCTTTTAATAATTGCATACGGATTATTTCGCTGTGAGTATCATTATTATCATCAATTAGCCAATTGGTAAGACGGGTTGCCACAAAATTAAGCGTATTCTCATTTTCAGCTAAAAGCAGGATGTACTCAGCCATTGCTTTTTCGTGATTATCCATATTCTCGTACAAAGATGTAATTTCTGCCGTATATGCGATTGCTTGATTACTTAATTTACGACCATGAAGATAGGTCTTTATGGCATAATCATTTAGTTTATATGACAGAAAGGCTTGTGCTATTTCTACCACAACATTTGAATTAACCGTTATGTTTGTTATACAGTTTTCATATTGTTTTTTTGCTTTTGCAAAGTCTCCCTGTATCTCATAAACGTATCCAAGATCAACATTATACTTTCGAATGCTGGGAATTTGATTGATTTGTTTTTTCACCAATCTCTCTGCTTCTTTTGTATCTCCCAACTGTAATAAAGTATGGAAATAAAAAGTATAAAAATGATGGGACGGATTTTGTTTATATAATTCCGCAAATAATTCTTTTGCTTTCTCGTATTCATGATTTCTATGATACTCATAAGCAAGTTGCTCATTGTTCGATTGAGAAAAAACCGAAAACATGCAAAACAAAAACACTATAAATAATTTTATTCTTTTCATGAGTTAATTAACGATGTCTCTATAATTCAGGTTGCAAAGATAATACATTTTATTCCATTGTAGAACTCTATTTCTATAATTATATTGTCTATCCACAAAACAAAAACCGAAAATTCAGGTTAACCCCAACTTACGCATTAGAAAAAAAGAGCAAACTTTTCCTCAAAAAATCTAATGCATAGCGTTAGAAAAATAATAGTTACGGATCTAAGATATAAATTTATTTTTCCCGCAGAAACCAATCATTATATTCTCACAGACAATATAGTTATTTTTATGCCGTTATATGTGGGAACTTAGTACTAATAAATGTTTTATGTGATGAATGATTTTATGTTTTATAAACGAACAAGAAAAAATGTTCAGAATACGATGATGCCGGGTAAATATATTATCCGAAATATATTGAACTACTCAAAGACAATACAGGTTAAAAAAATTGCAAACCATGGAACACTATTCTTTATGAATAATTGAAGTAGGGTTTGGATATTTTTACATCTTTATAAGGATGAAAGGACAAAATACCAATAATCAGTAATCTGAAACAAACACCTTACGGAATACTATTGAATGATATTTATGTGAATAAACAAATTATCCCCTTCCGAACTTGTGAAAAAGGTAAGCCTTATTCAATTCACAGGACGTTATTCTGTATTAATGATTTATGGTTGTCAGTCATAATGAAAATTACCCAACGTATTCCTTATAGAATTAAATAATTTAATTGTCAATTGAGAACGTCGGCTATGCATCTCTGCAGTATAATTTACAATACATGTTAGTATTATGTATATTTTTTGTACCTTTGCCAGATTATTTTAATTAAGGTTTTAATGTCCCGATATAAATTATTGTCTGAAATAGATAGTCCAGCAGATTTAAAGAAATTGAAATTAAATCAGTTGGAATACTTATGTGAAGAAGTGCGAGAATATATTATTGAACATACATCTATCAATCCCGGTCATTTGGGGTCAAGTTTAGGGGTTATCGAATTGGCAGTTGCCATACATTATGTTTTTGATACACCTAATGATAAATTGGTGTGGGATGTTGGTCATCAGGCATACGCGCACAAAATATTAACAGGAAGAAGAAAAGAGTTTACCCAAAATCGCAAATACAAAGGGATTAGTGGCTTCCCGAGAATGACGGAAAGTCCTTACGATGCTTTTGGGGTAGGACATTCATCAACATCAATTTCATCTATCTTGGGGATGGCAATGGGAGCGGTATTGTCAGCAAATACGTATCGCAACCACATTGCAGTCATAGGAGACGGCTCAATGACAGGTGGTATGGCGTTTGAAGGATTAAATCACGCAGGCATCACCCAAGCAAACATGCTCGTTATTTTAAATGATAACGGAATGGCTATTGACGAAAACGTCGGAGCCTTAAACAGCTATCTCACCAAACTGACAACTTCCGTTCCCTACAATTCTTTTAGAAGAAAAATATGGCAAATGTTCTCGCACAAGGATGAAAGAGGTTATCCGATACGAAATATCATTAAACAAATACAGGACGTAATCAAGAGCAGTCTTTTAAAGAACAGCAATTTATTTGAGGCTTTGGGATTTCGATATTTCGGACCCATCAACGGACACGATATTGTTTCTATGGTAAAAGTATTAAGGGGATTAAAACATATTAGAGGCGCAAAAGTATTACATTGTGTAACGGTGAAAGGTAAAGGCTTACACGAAGCAGAAATATCTCAAACTCTCTATCACGCTCCCGGAAGATTTGATAAGGAAACAGGAAAAATACTTGAAATCGCTTTTGATCCCGGTAAAGTAGAGAAATATCAAAAAGTATTTGGAGAAACTATCTGCGAACTAGCTCAAACAAATGAGAAAATTATAGGAATTACGCCAGCCATGGCAAGTGGTTGTTCTTTGGATATTATGATGAAAAAGTATCCTCATCGTACTTTTGATGTAGGTATTGCCGAACAACATGCTGTTACGTTTTCTGCGGGCATGTCTACAGACGGATTTATTCCTTTTTGCAATATTTATTCTACCTTTTTGCAACGCGCCTACGATCAAATCATACATGATGTTGCCTTACAGAATTTACATGTTATTTTCTGTATTGACCGTGCAGGATTAGTAGGCGAGGACGGTTCGACACATCATGGGACATACGATTTAGCTTTTTTGCGCTGTATTCCCAATATGATTATTGCTGCACCTTTGAATGAATTGGATTTGCGTAATATGATGTTCACAGCGACACTCACAAACGCTCCCTTTGCAATACGTTATCCGCGAGGTGAAGGTGTTCGTAATAATTGGAAAAATCAACCTTTTGAAAAATATGAGATAGGGAAAGGCATTTGTTTGAAGGAAGGTAATGATTTGGCTATTATTTCGATTGGTCATATCGGCAATACTGCATTGCAGGTAGCAAATACATTGACGGATGAAGGGATATATAATATTGCAGTATATGACATTCGTTTTTTGAAGCCCATAGATAATAATCTTTTACATACTGTTCTATCGCAACATAAAATTGTTGTAACCCTTGAGAATGGTTCTGCTATAGGAGGATTAGGGAGCGCTGTGTCAGAATTTATCACAATACACAACTACAAAAATAAATTAGAAATCATCGGCATCCCTGACAGGTTTATTGAACAGGGAACCGTAGAAGAATTACAACAGGAGTGTGGCTTGGATTATGAACATGTTTTAACTACAGTGAAACAGCTATTGTCAACTTCAACAATGAATTATGAATTATGAATTATGAATTAGGCTTAGGCAAGAAAATAACTCATAACTCATAACTAAAATTGGCATCTTTTTTGATGTTTAATTTTCAAACGGAATATCTGATGAAAAAAATTATATTATTGATTTTCTTATTTCCTGTTATTTGTTTTGCGCAAAGGGGCGCACAGGGAAATATTCGGCTTGGCAATATTCGTGTTTTTGTGATGTGTGATAATGAAAAGGGACCCTACAAGGCATATCAGCAGCCTGAAGACTGTATTAATTTTTTTTCAAAGCATCCCAACGAGAAAATTAACAGTCAGGATGCCTATCTGTATTACAGGTTTGATTCAACACGCAGAGAATACATCCCAAGTTGGATTGAAATATGTAATGATATACAACGTCCTATGTGGTTAGAAGATAATGAATTGGCTAAAGGAAAAGTTTATGTACTCATGTCGGAAAACTTCGATTTTCTTATAGACTATGTATATGAATACGAAGATGATTGTATCATGGCAGCTAACAAATGGGGGGGGAAATACTTTGAAGTAGATTATTATTACAGAGACAAAAGAAGCTATGATATTCTCTATGAAAAACGTATAAAATTTATTAACGACGCCGCTAAGTAATTAGTGTCTGTCCGAAAACTATCAAACGTTTCGTATATTCGTCATTATGAGTTGATACATTTTGCAAACAGGCAGGATCGACATGTTGAATAATTACGCTTTCATAATGTCAT
>JAIROC010000297.1 GCA_031257735.1 Bacteroidales bacterium
TATATTGTCCGGTGTTTTAACCTGAAATTCCTTATACATCATACCGCGCATTTGTGGCGTGAATGCATAAACAGAATCAGGTTTTATCCCCAATGCAAAAGTTTGCAAAAAATAAAATACAATAATAATAATAAAATTTCGAGTTCTCATGTTTGACTGTTTATATAAGTTTGTTTTATCAGTTCTGTTGTCTTCTTTATATTATCAGAAATATTACATTCTGGGTTACTATCATAGTTTAATCCTAATTTATTTTAGTACATTAGATTTTCCTTTTTTTATAGTATTTCTCTGGAATATAAAATGTATTGGAACGTTTTGCATTCTCTTCTACGGTAGTAGGAAACCCCATTTCTTTACGCCGTTCATTTACATGTTCAAAATCTTTAACACGCCATAAGGCATATTTACCTTTTTCGTCTTTCGATGATTGGTAAAATTGACTACCATAAATTTGTTTTCTATGTAACCTCATTAAATGTCTGTCTGTAATCATTGCATAAAACATCGGTCTTATTTCTCCTGACTTATAACTTTTTTTTACCAAATGATAATATCTGCCAAGATAAGTTGAATGTTGTAATAACAAAAATGCCGTCAAATTACCTAAATGTCCAACCATTGATATGGAAGGAAATCCATACTCTCTGAGTATTTCTCTCAATCTCTCATTACGATTTATCATCCCTTGTAAGACTTCTGTCGCTTCAGTAGAATCTTTACTAAGTTGATGTAAACTTGGTCGATATAAGCGATATTCTTGGTCTCTAATTCCCATATAAAAAAGTTCTAATACCAATCCTTTATTAACCCCTGAATCCAATTCCTGCAAATAAAGTCCTTCTATTTTATTAGTAACAAATTGCCATTTTTGCGTATCTTTTCTAAGTATGTTCCACGTATCATCAATAATAACCATTCTGTCATCAGGAGAAATATCAAGGAACATATCCAAATGATAAAAAGCAGAATCTATCATATCTAATTTGGCATAGCTTGATGCAATGCAATATTCAACCATATAATTAGCAATAGAAGTATCTTTTTTGAGCCATTGAATAGATGCCTCATATTGTCCCGATAGAAAAAATATATCCTTGCATTGGTAAACAAATGGGAATATATTTAGTTCTGTTTCATACGTTTTTTTTGTCGTTTCACCGTAAACTTTCATCGGAAGTATCAGTAATGGTTGAGATAATAATTCTGTAGAAACGAAAAACATAAAAAACATAAAGTTATATTTAATCAATCTTTCCATTTATTATGTATCTTTTTCTTTGTTTTTTTATCATGCTGCAAAGGTATACTCTTTTTTTCAATACTCAATCAAAAAACACAAAAAAAATCACATTTATTTTTTGTTTATTGATTATATGTTTGTTATGGTAGACAATTCTCCCGTTTGGACGAGGGTTATGAGTTATGAGTTATTTTAGTTTGCGTCAGCCTAACTCATAACTCATAACTCATAACTCATAACTCATAACTCATTTTCAATTTTTGGTACTGTTTTTATAAATTGCTTATTATTAGTTCCTGTATCTGTCTCAAGTCAGGGGTTCTGAACTTAATTTGCGAATAATTTGTTCTTGATATTGTATGGATGTTTCATGCAACAGAGATAAAATCATCTCTACCAATGAAACATCCATATTTAGTTGTGTTGCTGTTTGCAGAATGTTATTTCGGACTTCATCCCAACGATGAATTTGTAAGACAGCTATCTTGTTTTCTTTTTTGTAGAGAGCTATTTCTTTGATAATGTCAAATCTTTTTGCAAGCAAATGAAAAAGTTCATTATCTATTATATCCAAATGTTCTCGGTACTTTTTCAATGTATTATTGTCCGTATTGACATCGTTTTTTGAGGGGATGATCAGTTTATTTAACAGTTTGTCAAGTCCTGACAGGGATAATTGTTGTTCTTTATCGCTGAGGGCTTTATTAGGGGTTGGATGAACTTCTATCATCAATCCATCGACATCCAGCAATAAAGATTTTTGGGCTATTTCGTATAGATATTTTCTTTTTCCTGCTATATGACTTGGATCACAATAGACGGGTATTTCTTTGTAAACACGTTTAAATTCAATAAGGAATTTCCATGCGGGATCATTTCGATACAGCTGTATTTTTCCTGTAGCAAATCCACGATAGATGGCTGCCATCTTTTGAATTCCTGCTTTTGCAAATCGTTCAAAATTACCGTACCAAAGTCGCAGGTCGGGAGAGACAGGATTTTTAATCATGATACTGATATTTTCCAGTCCCTGTGATGCAGAAGCTATTTCTTGCACTGAAAAAGGATTTACGCTTGTCCGTGCGCCTAACCAAAAATGTTGAATACCTGCTTTAATGGCGAGTTCCAGATGTTTTGCTGTCGCAATTTCAATACAGACAGGTATTTTATAGTTCGTTTCGATTTCTTTTAGCCATGGAAGGGCTTTTTTCCCTATTCCTTCAAAGCTGTCAGGGGAAGAGCGAGGTTTCCAAATGCCACATCGAAACATATCTATTTGAGATGTTTTTGTCAATAGTTGAGCCGTCTCGAACAACTGCTTTTTATTTTCAGCGCTACAGGGTCCAGCAATTAATAAGAAAGATTTTTTACTGTTTAATATTGGTTTTATTGGAAGCATTGGGAAGATTATTTTGTACGGATTCAGTGATGTCTATAATTCCACCTGCAACAATATCATTATTTTCATAGACTACTGCCGATTGTCCTGCTGTGATAGCAGAAACAGGAAAATGAAATTTTACTTTAATATAATCATCATATTGAACGATGGTTGCTGTTTGTCCCTTATTTTTGTATCTGATTTTGGTTTCACCGATAAAGCCAGATGGAATTTCGGAGTATTTCATAAGATTGTATTGTCTAATTATCAAATTATCGGACAAGAGATCTTCCTTATCGCCTAAGGTAATTTCATTGGTTTGGGCATTGATACGACATACATATTTAGGGACGCCTAAAGCAATAACCAAGCCTTTTCGCTGACCAATCGTATAAAAAGGGATTCCTTGGTGTGTGCCGAGAATTTTTCCTGATGTATCAATAAAATTACCGGGAGGACATAATTGTTTCACTTGCGGGATACGTTGTTGGAGAAAATTACGATAGTTATTATCAGGAATAAAACAAATATCATAGCTTTCTCGTTTATTGGCAATGCGATGGAAACCCATATCTTGGGCTATTTTGCGAATTTCTTCTTTGCTATAATTACCGAGTGGAAAAATTGTTTTCGCCAAATGAGCTTGTGTCAAGCCCCATAAAACGTAGCTTTGATCTTTGTTTTGGTCTTTACTTTTTGAGATAAAGTAGCGATTATCTTTTTTATTAATATTGGCATAATGTCCTGTAGCTATATAGTTACAATTCAATTCTGCGGCTTTTTTTATAAGAGCGTTCCATTTCAAATGAATGTTGCATAAGATACAGGGATTAGGGGTTCGTCCTTGTAAATATTCATTTAGAAAATCTTCTATGACAATGTCATTAAATTGTCCGGTGAAATCAAGTACATAATGAGGTATATTGAGTTGGACAGCAATATTTCGGGCGTCATTGATTGCATCAATATCGCAACAGGAATTATTTTTGGAAAATGTATCGTTGTCATACGTCCAAAGTTTCATAGTGATACCTATGATTTCATATCCCATTTTTTGCAGAAGAATAGCCGCTACAGAACTGTCCAATCCTCCACTCATGGCAAGGAGTACTCGTTTTTGTTTATTCATGATCTTCGGGACTGCTTGTGTCAAGTAATAATTTCAACAGACTGTAATAATCATCATAAGAATAGACTTTAAAGGATGGTGTTGGTTTGATAAGAATTTCAGCTTCATTTTCTCCATTGTCTGTTACTTTTTTAATAGATTCGTAGGAAGAAAGAAAATTTTCATTCAGAAAAATAAACAGTTCAGATCCTGCTATGTTGGAAATATCAATAAGAGAATTACTCTCGTCAAGCATGATTTTTTTTCCGTTCCAGAGTTGAATAATAATATTTTCTCCCGGAATTTGATAAAAGTAAGCGATCACTTTCGCATCAAGTTTAGTCCATTGATTTCCCTGTATTTTAAATCCAAGAACAGTACGCATTGCACGTTCGTGAATAATTTCTTCAATTTTAATTTCATTTCCATCCTCATTATAATGTGTCCAAGTACCTTCTCGTATTCCACCCATATATTGACCTTTATTCCATATTGATCCATTTAGATAATAACTTTCAAAGTGTCCGTCTATTTTGCCATATTTATAATTCCATTTCAGACGGATATCTCCTGTTGTGTAATATTCTTTATGTTCGCCGTGCAATTGATCATTTTCCCATGTTTCTTCTTGTAAGAGTACATTATTTTCTTGAGAAAAAAGTTTAAAGGTACCTTGTTTTTTGCCGAGTTTATAATGTTCTTCGGAAACAAGTTTACCGCTTTGATTATAGTATAACCATTGTCCATCTTTTCTTTTGTCGATAAATATGCCTTCGGAAGACTTGATACCGTTCGAATAATAAGTAATTGCAGTAACTTTGGGAGAATTTGGATAATAGTACAATTTGTCTTTTATCTTATTATTGGGATGATAATGAATAAAATCTCCGACAGGTTCACCATTATAAAAATACCCTTTCCACAACAACTTACCTTTTTCTCGTTTTTCCCAATAACCGTATTTCTTTCCAAATTTATCTGTACGGTTCACTGTATCGGATTGACTGTATAAATACGGGCTAGTAAAAACAATCCATATAAAAATAAAACTACTGTATCTTAATCTATTCATAATGATTTTCTGATTTGAGATGTTTTTCTTTTCCATCAAAGAAATATATTTCGGATTAGGTGTACAAAGGTACATGATTTTTTTTTACTGCAGGTGTTTTTAATCTTAAATGTTCATTAGAACGATTGTTTAATTGAAAATTGAAAAAGAGGGCTACCCATTACTGAGCAGCTCAAGTTGAAAAAATCCAATAAATTAAATCAAACAACAATAATAATGAATAATGAATTATGAATTATGAATTATGAGTTGCCCCGTAGCGAAGCGAAGCAGAGAGTAGCATAGCTAATTAGAGTCTGTCTATAAAGTCGGAATATTTCCAGATAATGTTCACTATTCTTCAATGAGGCGCTATTGAGAAAGGCGTCCTGTCCCGTAGGGACAAAATGTTGGTAGAAACAGATGAATACCCGCCTTTCTTTCCTGTCCCGTTAGGGACAGAATGTAAATCAACCTGATAATATCTTACATGGCACACCTGACGGCGCGCTCAAG
>JAIROC010000322.1 GCA_031257735.1 Bacteroidales bacterium
CTGTATTTATTTATTCTTCTCCTCTATTGAATTCTGACGAATATATCGTTGTCAGAATAGATAACTGTGTTTTGTGTTTTATGAGAATTAAAACTAATCCTTAAACAAAACTCAGGTTAATAACAAATTAAAAAACGTATGTTAAATTATTGGAAAAATTATTGGAATTCAATTTCAATATTGGATGGTTTACAAAATCAAGTTGGAAGAAGGCACAAAAAAGAACCTATTCAAGATGATATATTTAAAAAAACTCTTGGATTTATAGAAGACAATATGCAGTTTACAATGGATTCGGTTCTTTTAGATTTATGTTGCGGGAATGGATTGTTGAGCATACCTTTTTCAAAAAAGGTAAGAAAAGTTACAGCAGTAGATTTTTCAGAACCTTTATTAAAAGTCTTAAAAAACGGTATTGAAGATCAACATATTCAAAATATTGAAATTATGTATGGGGATATCAATACAATGACATTTCCACAAGAAAAATATTCTCATATATTAATTTATTTCGCATTACAACATTTTTCAGAACAAGAAACAATTTTCTTATTTGAAAAAGCATATCAATGTTTACAGCCTAATGGGATATTTTATTTAGGAGATATTCCAGATAGATCTAAATTATGGGATTTTGCAAATACTGATGAATATGTAAATATGTATTTTGATTCAGTAAAAAATGCTACTCCTGCTATAGGAAATTGGTTTTTATCTGAAGATTTATCGAAATTGGCTCATTATACCGGATTTTCAAATTGTGAAATAATTGTGCAACCCAATTACCAAATAAATAGTAGATGGAGATTTGACGTTAAACTAATAAAATAAATAGAATTATGAAAAAGAAAGTTATTGTTTTTGGAGATAATATTTATGCAAAAATGCTATTGGAGGATGCTCAAAAAGATAATGAGTTTATCATAGAGGCCTTTTGTGTAGATAGATCTTATTTAAAAGGAGATACATTCTGTAACAAACCACTGCTAAATTTTGAGGAAACAATAATAAATTACCCTCCTGATAAATATGATATGATATCAACTGTACAGGCTCCTTCAAAAATGAGAAATATACTCACTGTTTTCAATAGATTGAAAACAGCAGGGTATCTGCTTAGAAACTACATTAGCCCATTGTCGGATGTTGGAACTGATGTTATATTAGGAGAGAATAATTTGATTTTCCCTTTTGCTCATATTGGGTGCAATGGAAAAATAGGTAATGCGAATTTTTTCAACCAGCATGTCTATTTGGCACATGATGCGAATGTTGGCAATGGCAATTTTTTTGCAGGAGCATGTACTTTGGCCGGGTATTGTCATGTTGGGAACAATTGCTTCATTGGAATTAATTCATCAGTAATAGAACATGTACGTATTTCAGATGAAACCTTGATAGGTGCAGGAAGTGTAATATTGAAAGATACTAATCCTCACACTCTTTATGTAGGGAATCCGGCAAAGCCAATTTCAACACATGAAGAAGATGGAATAAAAATGAATGTATGGATGGAATAACTGATAACGAAAATCCAATGCTCTCAGTATGCCTGATCACTTATAACCATGAAGCATACATACGCGAGGCTATAGATAGTGTATTGATGCAGAAAACAAATTTTCCGATAGAAATAGTGATTGGAGAGGATTGTAGTACAGATAATACTCGAAATTTATGTATAGAGTACAAAGAAAAATTTCCCGATATAATAAAATTGCTTTTACCTGAAAAAAATGTAGGCGCTCGACAAAATTTTATCAATACAATAAATATGTGTAAGGGCAAATACATAGCCCTTTGCGAAGGCGATGACTATTGGACAGACCCGTTGAAATTGCAAAAACAGGTGGATTTTATGGAGGCGAATGAAGAATACTCTATAACCTGTCACAGATATACAATTATTAACGAAATGAAAGAAGAAAAACAGGATGATTATGTAGCAACAATTTTTGAAAGAGAAAAGAATCCTGAGGGAATTATTTTTACAGCACAAGACAATTTTAAAACATGGTTTACTAAAACGATGACCGTTGTTTTTAGAAATGATCAGGATTGGAGTCAAATCTTGTTAAAATATAAAATACCAAGAGACACCCATCTATTTTATCATATTCTAAAAGATAATAAAGGTTATTGCTTTGGCTTTAATGGAGCAGTATATAGGAGACATTTTGGTGGAATTTTTTCGCCCATAAGTAGAGGAGAACGATTATTAACTGCGCTAAAATGCTATGTCGATTTGTGTTTCCAAAATAAGGATGACACTGATTTAAAAAACATATGTGAAGCAACATTAAACGATTTTGAAGCATACATGGGTATCGGGCTTATTTATAGAAAATATCCGTTTTTTTATTTAACATGGTTTAAAGACATTATAAAATTATATTCTGTCATACCAAAGTACATATTTTATCAGATGTTTTTTTTGTCAATTGGAAAGGTGTTTAAAAGACATTGTAGGGTTATTAGGAGTAAAAAAGATGGGAAGACTCAAAATATAGAAAGACAGTTTTTGAGAATTTTGATGAATCAATAATAGAATGTGGCTGTGAAAGAAAATTACAAAAAAAATAGAATTACAAAATATATGTATCCTAAAGTTTCTATCCTCATTCCCCTTTACAATTCGGAAAAATACATTTCCGAAACATTAGATTCCGTATTGGCTCAAACCTATACTAATTGGGAGTGTATCGTAGTTGATGATCATTCGACAGATAATTTCGTAAAAATTGTTGAAGAATATTGAGAAAAATACATTAAACATTAAATATAACAAACATAAACCATTATGCCATTACTTTCCATAATTATTCCGAACTACAATAAAGAATTATATGTCAAAGAAACACTTCAGTCTGTTCTAATGCAATCATTTTTTGATTGGGAAATAATTATTGTAGATGATGGTTATGATGGTTCAACAGACAGGTCACAAAAAATAATTCAAACAATGTCGGAAAACGATATGAAAACATTATTATTAGTTACAATTGGTGGTTTAGCCAATCGCATGTATGCAATATTGTCAGCGATTGCCTTTTGCAGGGACAACAATATAAAATTAAAAATTCTTTGGTTAAAAGACCGAGGAATGGGTGCAGATTTTACAGATATTTTTATCTCGCGAACAGAAATTATCACTCCCAAATGGTATCATTACTTACTTTATGATAGTCATAGGAAAAGGAATTTGTATATACTCCAATTATGGCAGTGTCTGATGTTCAATGGGGTGCATTCCAAAATGTCGGATATCGTGTATTTTTTCTCGGATACAAAAGTTTTTTCATTTCAGGTATTTGTAAATCCGGAATTTTCATATACCTTTGTACTTCAAAAAAGTAGAAAAATAAAGTAGAAAAATAAAGAATCATTTATAGAGAAAGCCACGCAATTATGGGATGAGCTAAACAACTTGGAAGAAGAAAGCACTGATTTATATGATTTTGAGAAAGGATTTGATCATGCGATAAATAATTTTGGACATCAGGCACTGGAAGAAGTAATCGGAAGTAAAAAGAAAGATAGAAGAAAAAAAAAACTCCAAACTCGCTATTCCGAAATAGAAATAGATAAAAGCCACAAGTTTTTAGTGGGGAAAAAATATGATAAAATTAGTCCATTTTTGCAGGAAAAGATGGTTTATGCAGGACAGCTAACGAATTATGCAGAAGGAGTATTTATGCTACACTATTTTTATGGGATAGACGTTAGTCAAACACAGCATTTTCGCATAACAAATCATTATGGAAAACTGTCAAATTCCATTATAGAAGAAGAATCTCCTGTAAATTTGGAAGCAATAAAAGGAGAAGTATATGTTCAATGTGATGGGTCAATGATACTTACTCGAACAGAACAGAAAGAAGAAAAAGAAGAGAAAAAGAAGGAAGAAGTAGGAGAAAAGAAAGAAGAAGAAGTAGGAGAAAAGAAAGTAGAAGAAGTAGGAGAAGAGAAAGTAGAAGTAGGAGAAGAGAAAGTAGAAGTAGGAGAAAAGAAAGTAGAAGTAAGAGAAAAAGAACTAGAAAGTGGAGGCTGGGAAGAAATAAAACTGTGCAGAGTGTATCAATCATCAGACAAATTAATTAGTGGAAAAAGGGGTTGGATA
>JAIROC010000284.1 GCA_031257735.1 Bacteroidales bacterium
ATTACTGAATCTGAATATTATCCTTTTATCTCCGAATTGAATAATTTAATCACGCACTACAATATCCAAATAGCACGACATATCGGACGTCTATTGGCTGAAAAAGAAAAAGAAAAAGAAAATGAGAACGAGAACGAGAACGATAGTAATTATGAATTATGAATTGTCAAACAAAAATAACTCATAACTCATAACACCATACGGCGTTGAAATAAAAAACGTATTAAAAATAAATGCAAGCATAGCCTGCTTGGATAGAGCGAATTAGAGTCTGTCTATAAAGTCAGAAACAGCAATCAACACGCCGTCATTGCGAAGGAGGCACGACTGAAGCACCCGTAAGAGCAGCGGAGCTAATCCCTAACAATCAATGCGTTCTTTGGTTAGGGGTTGCTTCGTTGCGCTCGCAATGACGCGCTGTCGGATAAGAATTGTTTCATTATCCGGAAATATGCCGACTTTATAGACAGACTCTATTTACAGAATCAGAAGACTGAAAAAGTATCAAACGATAAGTACAGAAACAATTTTGCAGCAAAATTCGTAGTATAATCGGTTAATCTTACGTTTAATAAAATTATTAGTAAAATGCAATCATCAGAATTAAAGACAGGTAGTAGATATATTTGGTTTATAGTAGCCGCTGTTATTGTTGGAAGTGTTATGGCAAGTTGTCGGCGAGAGGTCATTATAATAAAAGGAGATGGAAACGAAGTAACTGTTAATGATGAAGGTGTTCGTGTAAACATCAATGATAAAGATACTTGTAATAGTAAATAAAATATTCTACCAAATCTTAAACAGGAATCCCAAGGGTTCTTGTTTATATCAAAAAAAAAAAACGCCACTCCCTTGCGGCGCGCAATCGTAAAATAGAAAGCGACGTCAGAAAAATTTCCCGTAGGGAATGCATATCAATAGAAAATATAGTCGCCAAAAAACCAAAACCTCGTAGAGGTTTCATGTATTTTGTACAATTCATTACGTATTTACCATAATGCAAATTATGAATCTCCTACGGAGATTTGTTGATATTTTTCGTATTGATTCTATTGATATGAATGCCCTAACGGGCAATGTACTTCATCAATTGAAAATTGAAAATTAGCTCCGCTGCTCTTAGGGGTGAAAATGGGCTGACGCACATTGTCTAAAACAGATTTTTCTCTGTGTTCTCTGTGTCCTCTGTGGTTAAAAAGTCTTTTCTCCTTTTATTTTTTTGCGATTGAGGCAATATCTTTTATAGCGTCAATAGTAGTATCAATATCGTTTTCCGTATTAAAAGCGCCCAAACTCAAACGTACTGTTCCATGAATATCGAAAGTGTTTAAGTGTTGATGAAGTTTTGGGGCGCACTGTAAACCTGTACGACAGGCAATATTGTAATCTACATCTAATATAGTACCTACATCAGCAGCTTCAAATCCCTGAATATTGAAACTCAATACAGGATTTTGATTTTCTGTATCTGTAACGCAGTACAGAATAATTTTATCCATCTCTTGCAATGCCAAACGCAGTTTATTCCACAGAAGCATTTCCTGATGATGCAAATTATCGATACCTTTTTCTGTTATCCATTTTATTCCTGCGTTCAGTCCTGCGATACCGAGCAAATTTAACGTTCCTGCTTCCAAACGGTAGGGATATTCTTCCAGATGAGCAGGATATGCCGATCGCACACCCGTTCCGCCATAACGCGTTTGACGAATATGGACGCCTTCACGAACATAAGAACCGCCTATTCCCGTAGGACCCATTAAAGACTTATGTCCCGTAAAAATATATACGTCAATATTAGACGCCAGCATATCCACCTTAACCGCTCCCGCGCTTTGACTGCCATCAACAACAAATATAACACCGGCATCCCTGCATATTTTTCCAATCTCCGCAAGAGGCTGAATAGTACCTATTACATTGGAACTATGCGTGCAAATAAGGAATTTTGTATTGGGACGAATGGCTTTTTTAACATCATCGGGGTTAACATAACCCGCATGGTCAAACGGAAGATAGGTAACATCAATAATTCCCTGTTGCTGCATACAGTACAAAGGACGTAATACAGAATTATGTTCTAACATGGTTGCAAGTACATGGTCTCCTTTTTCCGCCAATCCCTGTAAAATTATATTCAAAGAATCGGTTGCATTATAACTGAACGTTAAACGATTGGGATCACCTCCGGCGTTAAACAAATCGGTAAGCAATTTTCGTGTATTAAATACAATTTCTTCTGTTTCGATTGCCGCATCAAATCCGGAACGACCGGGATTAACGCCATGTTTCCGATAAAAGTTTGACATGAAATCATACACTATATCTGGTTTGGGGAATGTTGTTGCTGAATTGTCCAAGTATATCATTCTATTGATGTTTAAAAGTTAGTATCCTGTTAAAACAAGCGCATCTGCGACTATCTCGGCGATTGTTTTAATTTTTATTCCTAATTTATATATTTGATTAAGTTGTGAAATTTGGTCTACGCAATTATGACAGGGAGTAATAACAACTTTAGCGCCCGTTGCCTGAATTTGGTCTGCTTTAATTTTTCCACTTAACAGTCGCCGTTCATTATATTCGCTCATGGTTAACTGTCCGCCACCGCCGCCACAACAAAAATTATCTACTCCATGCGGGGTCATTTCTACATAATGACTTACTGCATTCTTTACCGTAAAACGAATTTCAGACAAAAGTCCGCCATTCCGTACCAAATTACATGGATCGTGAATAGTAACCAATTCCTGATTGAGCGATTTGTCTAATTTTATTCGTCCGCTCCGAATATATCTATTAATAAGTTCTACCACTGTAATTACTTCAAACTCGTAAGGTTGATTTAAGTAATTGGGAGCTTCCCAACGATTGGCGCGCGAACCGTGTCCACATTCTCCCAAAACAAGCATCTGACTTTGCATCTGTATCACTTCATCATGCAGACGTTTTGCAATTTGTCCCGCCTGATCATTATTTCCGTTAAACAATCCGTAATTGGTTACATCGTACATATTTGTAGAGATTGTCCAGCTTTCTTTGGCGGCGAAAAATATTTTTGCCATCGCCGAAATAGACAAGGGGAAAAATTTAGGTTCACGCGGATTAAGGGTATAAAGAATATTTTTTCCCTGTTCATTCAACGGAATACAGGCATCTTTGCCGTACTCGTCAATAAGTTCTTCTTCCATCCATTGAATAGTATCTACGAAATCTTCCTCAGGAATACCCATATTATTTCCTGTTTTCAAGGCGGTATCAACTGTTGATTGTAAAGATTTTGGAACTAATCCCATTGCTGCCAACATTCTGCGTCCCACATGCACAATATATGCAATATCAACGCCAATAGAACAATGTTTTACACAGCGTCCACACATAGTACAGCCTCCAAATAACATATCTATCATTTCACTTGCCATTTCTTCGTCCAATTCTCTCGCATTGACTAAAAATGGAACTACTTTACCCGTCAATGTACAATATCGACGATAAAGAGACGCAACCAATTCAACTTTTCGGGCAGGAATATATATATCTTCTTTCGTCGCTTGATAATACATACAACTTTCCGCACATAATCCACAATGTACACAAGCATTTAAGTGCGTTACCAATTTACTGTCGACAGGCATTTTCAAAAGAGCAATCGCTTTGTCTATTTGTGATTTTGTTAATTTTTCCATACATTACTTTTGTTTTTTGGGTGGCCACGAATTACGCCATCCATAAAAAAATCCCAATTGATAGCGCGCCGCAAAAAAATAAACCGCATGACGCAACTTCCCAACGGGTAGATATAACAACAGGATAGACGCAAAAATATAGTAATATGTTGCAACTTCATTCGGAAAAATCAAATAGACTGCCGTAAACACTTGAAACAATGTCGTGAAAAAATTGGATAAATAATCATCTATGGTTGATAATGTCCTTATTTTTTTCAGGAAAAGCCGTTTGAAAAGGAGAGTTATCCCACTGACAGCGCTAACTACTAAAAATAAAGAAACTAAAAGTAGCGCTAACGCCAATACAAACCATTCCCGAAACCATTCAGGATGTACAAAAAAGAAAACAATAAAAAGGAATAAACTGATAAAAGTCCCTATATGAAACAATATCCCTGCGATAAATGTCGGAAAATGCAAATAAACGGACTCCTTTTGATTGGGAAGCATGGCTATAGTATAAGAATATGCTTCTGCACGAAAGACATTTCCACTTTTTTTCGACAAATCTTTGGGTTTCCCCAATCGTATCAAACGAAAAAAATGCCAGAGACAAGCGCTGATGCAAATAATTAAACACGCTAAACCGAGATACTGATACCAATTCATCACTTTATATTTAAGATGTTGAACACAGTTGTTTATTATACGCAACCATCAGGTTTAGGGAGTCCTGCCACACGACAGGCGCCTCGCGCAGGTCCTAATGGAAAAAGTTCATATATATCTTTTAATTTCAATCCTGTTTCCTTACAAACGGTGCGTATCATGGGGGCATTCCCTTTTTCTTCAAAATTACGCCGAATTACCCGTACAATTGCCCAATGTTGATCTGTCATTGTGATACCGTCTTCTTGGGCTATTGCGATAGCAACTTCATCATTCCAAATGTCGGGATTAAGTAAAAATCCATCTCCATCAAATTGTAAATCCATCATTCTCTATTGCTTGATAATTATTCTGTTCATATAATAAATTTTTATTGTTGCCATATTTGACAACTGTTTCTGTTTAGTAATCGAGCTGCAAAAGTACATAAATTTTTTGAAATTTCCATGTACCTGCAATAAAAATCATGATTCCAAATTTATTCTTTTTCTCGCTGACGAGGAGACGGTGCGTGCACTGTCTCTACAACGGAAATGACGCTCGCTTTTGTCTGAATCAAACGCCGTCATTGCGGGCTTGACCTTGTTCCGAACGAGGGGTTGCTTTGGATGAAAAATATATTTCATAATACATTAAGCTATTATTTTTTTGTGTAATTTTTCCGAATAAATTTAAATGATTATGAGATATTTTAATGTAGCAGGACCTTGTAATAACATAAAACATTATATGATAGACGCCGCTACTCGTTTGCACGGCGTTGAGGAATTGATAGACAATGAGCAGTATTTTGTGATACATGCGGCACGTCAGAGCGGAAAAACAACTTATTTACAGGATTTAACCAGACGGCTTAATACAGAAGGAAAATATTACACCTTGTATTGTTCGCTGGAAGGCGTGTAGAACATCACTGAACCGGAACGAGGTATACCGGCAATAGTGTGGCAGATTAAAAACAAACTTGAGGTTATGGATATTCCACATTGCTCGGATTTTGCCAAAAATGCTAATTATGAAGATTTCGCTGGTGTCTTGGGACTATCGCTCACTCGATTTTGTAAGTTATTAGATAAACCCTTAGTGATATTGTTTGACGAAGCGGATTGTTTAAGTGAAGATACGTTAGAGTTAAAAATCCGTTACGGAGATAAATATATAGAGAAAGGTCTTAAACAAACCGCCCGTTACGTGGATTTTCATTGCTGCAACGAAGGTTGGATGGTAGTATTCGATCGTCGTTCGACCGTCAATTGGGAAGATAAACTCTACATGAAAAAAGAAACTGTAGACGGTAAAATAATTACAATCGTAGGAGTATAAGGAGTTATGAGTTATGAGTTCGCTCGGACGAGGTTTTACGCAGTCATTGCGGGCTTGACCCGCAATGACTGCGTTATGCCGACTCAGAACTTCTGAAATTACAAATTTCTTGCTTTCTTTATACGTGCGTATGCTTGATTTATTTCGCTAAATTGTTTTTCGGCTTTTGCACGGGCTACTTCTCCAAGATGTTGTACTTTATCAGGATGATTGGTTACTGCCAAACGACGATAAGCCGCTTTGATAGTTTCATTGCTGTCGCTGCTTTTTACGCCTAAAATAGCATAATCGGCTTCTTGGGGTGAAGTATTTCTTGTCGTTGTGTGATAATTCTGTTGATTGTAATTGTATCGTCTCGCCTGATGCAGAGAATGAAGAAACTGAAAATCGCCCTGTTGAATAGCCAAACGCTGTGCAATTTGAGACAAAACAGATAATTCATTTGCATTTATCTGACCATCTGCCTCTGCAAGTTGAAATAAAAACTGTAACACCTGCATTTTTTCGGCATAATTAAGATGATTGTTAATATCTCCTGCTGCCTCATCTACGGTAAGCGGAGTATCTTTGAACTGTTGAAGCATATCTATTGCGGCAGCAGCAATATCACTCCCAAAATTCTGAACCATAAAATCCCTGAACAGGTATAATTCCGACCGCATAACTGTTGCATCGGCTTTCATCAAAATCAATGAGAGCTTTGTAATGGCTTCCAATACGGCATTATTCATTGTTTTAGCCCGAGTGTGAGACCTTTGAACACTAATTTGAGATATTCCATATCCCACCAAAACTCCCAATAATGCTCCAAATGGACCTCCAATAAAAGAACCTATTACACCAAAAATAAGTGGTAAAAAACATCCTCCATTCATAATTATATCCCAAAATTTGTTTTTGCCAATGAATAACGGGTAAATGCCTGTTTTGCTATTGATATGGCTAAGGTTAATACGGTAATTCTTCCTATAAACATGATAATTGTTATAATAAATTTGCCAAATATAGACAGGTATGTTGTGATACCTGTTGATAATCCTGCAGTTCCGAAAGCAGAGGCTACTTCAAAGATAATTTCTTCCATCGAAAATTGCGAATCCGAAATAGACAAAATAAAACTCCCTGCAAACACAATAAGAACGGTAAATATTAACACAACGTATGCTTTATCTACTATATCGTAGGAAATGGAACGATTATAAATAGTTACCTGACGTTTGCCAGATACAGTAGCAAGCGCCGATTTAAAGAGAATATAAAAGGTTGTCAGTTTTATTCCACCTGCTGTTGAGCCGGGTGCGGCGCCAATAAGCATCAAAACAAGAAGAAATAATCTCGTAGACATAGTTACATCGGCAATATCTACTACAGAAAATCCTGCCGTTCGACTGGACACAGAGGTGAAAAGAGCGGTATATATTCGATCTGTCAGAGACGAATTTTCGTTTATATTATTAAATTCCAAAAGAAAGAAAAGAACTGCCCCAAAGATAATAAATACAACGGATAATTTCAAAACAACCTTTGATGTTATCTCCAATCTACTCCAACGACTTTTAGCGCCTTTGGGAAGCGTTAAAATATTATGTATCGTCAAAAAACCTATTCCTCCGAGATATATCAAAATCATAGTAACTGTCTGCATATAATAATTGTGTTGGAAGACAGCATTTGTCATGCCGCCTTCCAAAAAACACAGACCCGCATTATTGAACGAAGCTATCGAATGAAAAGCCGATAAAAATACATTGTCGGACATGGATTTGCTGTAAATTTCCGTCATGTTAAAATAAGGAAGCATCAAAGCAAAACCAATCAATTCAATGATGAAAGTATACAGTACAATTTCACGGGTTAATCTACGAGAACTCTGTAAAGTGGTATTAAGCATTTCTTTTATCACCGACTGATACCTGAGCATCCCTTCTCTGTTGTAAAAAGAGAAAAAAGAAGCAAAACAAACAATATTAATCCCTCCAAACTGTATGAGCAGCATAATAATAAACTGTCCTTTAAAGGTAAATTCAGTTCCTATTTCCATCGTAGACAAGCCCGTTACACAACTTGCACTTGTAGAAACAAATAAAGAATCAATAAATGATATACCATTTACTGTCATTTCCGGCAACAGTAACAGTAATGTACCTATAGATATCAGTATTAAAAATGAAATAATCAACAGTCCGCCCTGACCGATTTTGATTTTCCCTAAAAAGTTTCCGATGTACGATAACTCAACCAGCATTAAGATAAAGAAATAGGATTGTACAAGCAACATGGCTATATCGTTGAACCCTTCTTCTCCTTGAGCGTTCAACAGTCCGAATGACCCATAATTAAATGCGTAGGAAACAAACCAAATTAGAATAAACAAAATAACCAATCCTTCAATACAATGCTTTCGGATGTATTGGATTGAATGTACACTGAAAAATGCAGATAGTAAATATTTGATAATGTAAAACAACAAACTGCAATGTATGATGATATTGCAAAATGTTGTAGTCTGTTTTGTCTGTGGAAATCCATAAAAATATATGATAGTTCCCATGGTAAAAACAGAAACAAGAACAGTCAAGACTTTTAAAACATGTTGAACACTGTTTATATAATCCCAGATGAAAAGTTTAATGTTTTCCCTGAATTTGCGAAAAATTCTCACGGCTAATTGTTTATTTCTACAAATTTCTCAATGTCGCGGTTTCTACCGAATAATATCAAGGTGTCTTTTTCCTCTATAATAGTTTTCGTATCAGGAACACCTAATACATGCTTTGTCTTGGTAGTAACGCCTTTGTGAACTTCCGTAAATGCCCGTTTAATCGTGATTAAACTCAATTTATACTTATCCCGTAAATCAATCTTTCCCAGAGCGACTCCACAGATATGTTTGGGCGCAATAATTTCCATTACGATATAATCATCAGACAGATCAAGATAAGACAGCATACTCGGATTCATTAATCGTCGCGCCAAAGAAGTTCCCACTTCATCTTCGGGGGAAAGGATTTCGGTTATGCCCATTTTTTCCAATATAATTCGTTGGTTTCTTCCCAAGGCTCTGCATATAATCCGTTTGATGCCCAAATCCAACAACAACGCAACACAAAGTAATCTTTGCTCAAAGTTAGCCCCAATAGCGACAATAACAACATCAAAACTTTTAATATCCTGTGACAGCAAGGCTTTTTTATCTGTTGCATCCAAAGTTACAGCATAAGAAACTTCATCACTAATCTGGTCAATCCTTTCATAATTACTATCTATTGCCATTACATCCGCACCTTTACGGGAAAGATTTAATGCAATTGCTCTCCCAAAGTGTCCAATACCGATAACAGCAAATTTTTCTACATTCATCTTAACAATAATTTACGGCTGCAAAAGTATCATTTTTTATCGAACTGTGAATAAAAAAAGAAAAAGAACGAAAGGACAAATCAATTCTTTCCCTATAGAATTATTTAGAAAATAGTCAGCGTGTATGTGTCTTGTGTTAGAAATCAAATAACTCTTCGTGAAACTTCCTAATTTACGGTACTTTCTCTCTCAGGATTGTTGCCAAATCCACTAATGATTGTTGTTCATTATGCATCTTCCATTCAGACTATTTTTTTTTGCATTTCTTGTTGCACGAAGACAAATATCCAATATTTTTATGTTATCATTTTTTTCAACTGATCAATAAAGGGACTTTTCAGGCTGACACTAAATATTGATTAAAATTTCTGTGTAGTTTCTTCGGTCTAAAATTCTCTCTGAACTCTACACTCTAATAATGTCTAAAATAGAACATTATAGAAACAGACAATTTTAGCGCATTTTTTTCACTTTTTGATAGAGAATACTACAGATGGGTAAAAGTGGCTAAAAACGACTAAAAATGCCTTATTCCCGTATCTCCGTTTTTTTGTATATAACAAAGATTGTTGTTTATGTTTCACGAAATGGAATTATTCCTCTGTTATTCAAAAAATTATGTCAATGTTTCATGTGAAACATCACTATCTACCTAAGTAAATCAACAAAACAGAAATATCCGAAGGAGAAACACCACTTATACGCGCTGCTTGTCCTATAGTTGATGGTTTTATCTTGGTTAATTTCTGACGCGCTTCCGTTGAAAGAGATTGTAAGGAATTATAATCAAAATCCGGTGATAATTTTATCTTCTCCAAGTCTAACATTTTTTGAGCCAACAATTTTTCTTTCTCAATATATTGTTCGTATTTGATTAAGATTTCCGCTTCTTCCAATACATCCAAAGAATATCTTTTATCCTTAACATACATTTGAATGGATACAATTTGTTGTAACAATTCATCCAAAGAAACCTGCGGACGAAGCAATATCTGAAACAATTTTATATTTTGTGAAATAGGAGACAGGTTTTTTTTAATTAAAAAAGGATTTATCATTTCAGGAGTTACAGTCTGTTTTTTCAGGAAAGTGATCAATTCTTCTATTTGTTTTCCTTTTCTTTTGTGTTTGGAAAATCTTTTTTTGTCAATCAATCCTGTTTCATACGCAATAGGAACTAATCGTAAATCCGCATTATCCTGTCGTAATAATATCCTATATTCTGCTCTGGAAGTAAACATACGATAAGGTTCATCAACACCTTTCGTTACTAAATCATCTATTAATACCCCAATATATGCTTGATTTCTCTTTAAAATAAGAGGCTCTTTATTATCCAATTTTCTACAGGCATTTATTCCCGCTATCAAACCCTGCGCTGCAGCTTCTTCATAACCTGTTGTTCCATTAATCTGTCCAGCAAAATACAAATTTTCTATTAACTTTGTCTCCAAACTTAATTTTAATTGCGTAGGATCAAAATAATCATATTCTATAGCATAGCCCGGCTTTAAAATATGCGCATCTTCAAAACCAGAAATACAACGTAATGCTTTTACTTGAATTTCTTCCGGCAAAGAAGATGAAAAACCATTTAGATAATAAGAATATTCATCTTCCGTTTCAGGTTCCAAAAACAAATGATGCCTGTCTTTACTTGCAAAACGTTCGATTTTGTCTTCTATAGACGGACAATAACGAGGTCCTGTTCCTTGTATTCTTCCTTGAAACATGGGCGATTTACTAAATCCTTCTCGCAATACAGCATGAACTCTGTTTGAAGTATAGGTAATCCAGCAACTCCGTTTCTGTAATTTTGATTGTATATTTAAAAAAGAAAATCCTTTGGGATTATTATCTCCTTTTTGTTCTTCCATTTTAGAAAAATCAATTGTTCTTCCATCAATTCTTACAGGCGTCCCTGTCTTTAAACGAGCAACAGCAAAACCAAATTTTTGCATCTCTTGGGTCAATCCCATAGAAGACTGTTCTCCTATTCTGCCTCCATAAAAATTAACTTCCCCAATATGAATTATGCCATTTAAAAATGTTCCATTGGTCAAGATTACCGATTGAGCAAAAATTTCTTTCCCTATTTTTGTTCTAACTCCTGAAACAATTCTGTTCTCCACAATTAAACCAACAACCGTATCTTCCCGAATAAAAAGATTAGGATTTGTCTCCAAAAGGAAACGCCACTCCAAAGAAAATTTCACTTTGTCGCACTGTGCGCGTGGACTCCACATAGCAGCTCCTTTAGAACGATTAAGCATTCTAAATTGTATTGTAGATTTATCAGCTACCACGCCTGTATATCCTCCCAAAGCATCAATTTCCCGAACAATTTGCCCTTTAGCAATACCTCCAATAGCAGGATTACATGACATCTGTGCTATCGTTTCCATGTTCATGGTTATTAAAAGAACCTTACATCCTAAATTTGCCGCCGACATAGCCGCTTCACATCCCGCATGACCTCCTCCTACAACAATAATATCAAATTTTTGCCCCATCCTACAAAATTATCTTATGTTTCACATGAAACATGAATATAATAGATTGTTTACTAATCATCTAAATCAAATTTCTGTAAGTAATAATCTTCTTTTTCACGCATTTGTTTTACTTCCTGCTCCGATTTATCTTTATACCCACACAAATGTAAAACACCATGAAGTATTACGCGCAGCATCTCTTGAAAATATTTTTGTTGATACAATTTTGCATTCTCTTTCACCCTATCAACACTAATAAAAACATCTCCCGAAATAAACCTTCCTTCCGTATAATCAAACGTTATTACATCCGTAAAATAAGACGCATTCAAATACTGCTTGTTCATCGCAAGTAAATAACTATCCGAACAAAAAATATAAGAAACTGTTCCCAATTCTTTTTGCTCCTGCTCAATCACCGACAACAACCACGAACGTATCTTTCGTTTGGAAATAAGAACATAATTTACATCCTCATTATAAAAACAAATATCGATTTCCATACATCAAATATCCATCCGTGAATTTTTGACAACAGTTTGTGATTGCTGCAAAATATCTATCCGCTTATTATTTACAGAAACTGTAAGCGGAACATCTACTTTATAGGATATTTGCGCCCCATTCTTTGAAAAAGAAAGATCCTCAGTAAGCACCTTTATCAAAAATAAACCATTGGTTTTTGACTGCTCAAAGTCCTGTGTCAAAAAAGAATCATAATCGAATCCTTCTCCTTCATCGGTAATAGAAAAGAGCAACTTTGATTGCTCAAGACAAACCTCTATCAAGACCGTTTTATCTTTATCATATTTATTCCCATGAATAATTGCATTTTTTACACATTCATTCAAAGGAACGCTTAATATTCCCAAAAAATCTTCCTTTATTTCAAACTGCTGCATAAGATTTTCCAAAAACATTTCTGTCTCTGATAACTTAGATATTTCTGACGATAAACTCATCTGCATATAAAACATAACATATACTATTTATTTCAACAACTAAAATGAGCAGCAAAGGTAATCATTATTTCGATACAATCCCAAAAAATAAAACAGATTTTTAGATGTTTGTTCCCCAAAAGTTTTATAATCCAGTTTCATTTTTTATACTTCTGAAATTAATAATTCCATTTTCAGTAGAATCTAATTCAATATCTCCATCAAAAATAACTTTGGTAGAAAGTAAACAATCTCCCAAAAGTTTTCTCAGATAATCCAAATTCTTTGTAAAATCAGAATGAAATGCTGTCGCCGACTTGATTTCATACGCACGATATTTATAACCAAATTCCTGTATAATATCAATCTCGTGCTGGGATTTGTCGCGATAAAAGAAAAGATTGTTTGATTTTCCTGCATGAATACGGTTCTTTAAAAATTCCAACACAACAAAATTTTCAAAAATCTGTCCGTATTGCGGATGTGTTTTCAACTGTTTACAATTTTCGATGCCAAGCAAAAAACAAACCATGGCTGTATCATAAAAATAGATTTTCGATGTCTTTATAAGCCGCTTCCCTATATTTTGATAAAAGGGTTGCAAACGAAAAAGTACATAAGATGCTTCAAGAATACTCAACCATTCCTGAATAGTTACCAAAGAAATACCTACTTCATTAGACAAATTAGACGCATTAAATTCCGTTCCCGTCCTGCCTGCACAAAGACGAATAAATATCTGAAATTTATTTATATCCTTAATGTTTATTATTTGTCTTATATCACGTTCAACATAAGTATTGTAATAATTTTTAACGACATCTATAGACGGGATATTCTTTCCCCATACGGCAGGAAATCCACCATTAAAAAGTAAATCATCCGTTTTGAAATCTGACCCTCTGTTTAATTCTTTCAACGACAACGGTAATAAAGTAAGTAAAGCAACTCGACCAGCAAGCGATTCCGTAACACTCTTCATCAATAAAAAATTACTGCTACCTGTAAGTATGTAACGAGCTTCCGGCTTTTCATCAACCACAACCTTTATACAGGAAAAAAGTTCAGGGAAACGTTGAGCTTCATCAATAATAAGACCATCCGTATGTTGCATTAAAAAATCTTTGGGAGATGATTGTATATTCATGATAACATTCGCATCATCTAAATCTACACGATAATATGTTTTAAATAGATTTTTACATAATGTCGTTTTTCCAGATTGACGAGGTCCACTTAAAACTATTACAGGAAAATGTTCGGTGAGACGTAAAATTTCATGTTCTAAATCTCTATTTATAAATGTATTATTCATGTATCGGACAATTATTAAGTTCAACTTTAAATCTGTCCGCAAAGGTAATATTATTTTTGTTCATAAACAACAGAACCATCATTACTAAACATCTAATCGAACAGGTAGAGGGATTACTCCCTCGCCCTCTCACATCATTGTATATACTTTCGTATGTGAGAATTTTTACAGATCGCTGCCTTCCAATTCAGCGTGAACAAGAACTGCACAGTATTAAATTAGAAATAGCCCAATATACAAAATCACCTGACAATTTTATATTATCAGTTGCGTTAAAATATAAACAAGAAAATTCAATGTGATTTATATTACAAATAGTTAAACGAAAAACAACAATAATTATGTCCGAATCTCAAAACATAGAATACAAATCCTCGTGGCATGATGATTATCTGAAATGGATTTGCGGCTTTGCCAATGCACAAGGTGGACGGATTTATATCGGAAAAGACGATACCGGTAAAATCGCTGGACTGAAAGATTATAAAAAACTGATGGATGATATTCCCAACAAAATCAAAAACTTTATGGGAATTACCACCGAAGTCAATCTTTTGCAGGATAGAGACAAACATTTTATCGAAATTATCATACAGCCCTATTCCGTACCAATTTCACTACGTGGAAGGTATTATTACCGTAGCGGAAGCGTAAAACAAGAATTGACAGGCACGGCTTTAAATGAATTTTTACTCAAACGTGCAGGTCATACATGGGACGATGTCGTTGAAGAAGATGCTTCATTTGACGATATTGATGAAGCAACGATAAAAAAATATCTACGAAAAGCCGAAGAAACAGGTCGTTTACCCAATATTGACGAACTTTCTGTACCCGAATTGCTAGGAAAATTGCGTTTAACGAAGAATGGAAAACTCAAACGTGCTGCAATCGTATTGTTTGGCAAAGACCCTGGAGAATTTTACCCAAATACCTTCGTAAAAATCGGCAAATTTGAAGATGATGATTTTACAATTCGTTTTCAGGAGGTGGAAGAGGGAAATATTATTCAAGTGTTAGATAAGGTTTTACGCACACTCGACTACAAGTTTCTGATACGTAATATTTCATTTGAAGGAATGAATCGTGTTGAAACGCTTGAATATCCTGTGCCTGCTCTTCGCGAAATGCTTTTAAACGCACTTGTCCACCGTAACTATATGGGTGCGCCTACGCAAATTCGTGTGTATGACAATAAACTGACAGTGTGGAATCATGGAACATTACCTGAAGGCATAACACTCAATAAACTAACAAAATCCCATTCTTCCTACCCACGCAATCCGATACTTGCAGGAGTGTGTTTTCTTGGAGGTTATATTGATTCGTGGGGTAGTGGCATAATGAAAATTGTCAATTCCTGCAAAATGGCAGGACTGCCCATGCCCGAATTGGAAGAAGACGGAGGCGGTTTTATCGTACGACTTTTTAAAGACCGTTTTACAAAAGAACAACTGTTACTATTAGGATTAAACGACAGACAAATAAAAGCGACACTGTATGTGAAGGAAAAAGGACGAATTACTAACAGTGAGTATCAAACCTTAAACTCAGTATCAAAACCCACTGCAACAAGAGATTTAACGGAATTAACAGAAACCTATAAAATTCTTAAAAATAATGGACTTGGAGCAGGAAGTGTTTATGAATTAACGACTTAAAATAATTGGCTCATAATTGGCTCAATTGGCTCATAATTGGCTCAACTTCCCAAATATCCTCCAAACCCTTTATCAACGATTTGCACATAAAATTCATCAGAAGAAAAATTGCAGAATTTATATCAGTACCTGTTACATTTATTTTCGCCATTTTAATGTCTTGTTATATTGTTTATAATTCGATGCAAAGGTAGTATAAATTCTTCTATCAGAATATCTCAATGTAACAACTTCCGGTTTTCCACCTCTTGCAAGACGCTCATTTGCTGAATGGCAATTTTGTTTAGTTTTATCAGGCGTTCCCGTTGCGGAAGTCCTTCGTTGA
>JAIROC010000429.1 GCA_031257735.1 Bacteroidales bacterium
TTGTATTGGATAAAGATATGGGGTGTCATGGTGTTGATGGACTATTGGGATTTGACATTAAATACTGATAACAAGATTTTGGTGTATGACGCAATGAGTGTATCTGACCCATCGCTGCTCGTTGACGTGGACGGGATTACGGATGCTGTGGACGACTTAACCAGCAGTGGTAGCAACGAAGGTAACGAAAACAACAGCAGCACACAAGACACGGTGCAGGTATCATTCAATCTGCCAGACAATCCGCAGATAACCTACAATGACAGCACCGGTACAATAACTCTCACAGACGAGAATGGCAACGAACAGACAATTGAACTACCGAAAGATGAAAATGGCAACACAGAGTTTCCTGCAACTGTTGTTGATGGTAGCGGCGATACTTATGTTGTTACGAAAGATGAGGATGGCGAGGTTAGGATTGAAAAACGTGACAAGGAATTTAATGAAGAAGGCAGACCACAACAAATAGTAAACAAACCTTTTTATTCAATAGAGGGACATAAATTTTACAATGGCGAAGCTGTTTACTTACCATTATTAAATAAAAATTACAAGATAGAGGCATATAAGGACAGTGTCACTAAATTCAGTGGGGGTTCTGTCTGGAGCAACACGGTTGAAGTAATAGATTCTGCAACCGCAAACTATATACCAAACGTTGTTTCTGAAAATATTAGTGGAAGTGTTTTAAGTACAATAAACAACAATGACACATTACAATGCAGGATAGTCGTCGTAAAAATAGAATTTGAAGAAGACCCAAATCAAAAATGGGGGTTTGATGAAAATAATCCTGAAACGGAAAATGATTATCCATCATTTTTGACGACACCTGTACAAGGTATTAAATGGAAATCATTACAAGTAGAAAGTGGTCAAGATAATATTATCATTAATGTGCAACCACAGGGTGCAGAAAGAGCGATTACCTTTACTCCCTTGAGTCCAACATTACAGGTTATTAATTTTACTCCAATCAATGACACAAAACATAAACTCTCTGTAATGGCGACAGCAATTGGAGAGCAGGACATCATGTTTTATGTTGGGCATTTTGGAGATGATATAATGCGTGTAAAATGTTATGGAGTGAGTAAACGACAAGAACCGCGAAAGGCAAATGTTATAATAGTACATGAGAGCAATGACGATATTCAAGTAATACCTTATGGATACGAAACACCAGATAAAACAGCAGTAGTAATATCAAGTGGAAATAACAGATTTTTAGATTCAAAATATGGCTATGTTGGTGGCGATGACCAGATTATTTATGATGGTATTACAGGGGATAGCGTTGTGATTGCGGGAGAAAACCAAATATGTGAAAGTTATGCTTATAATACAGATGTGAGAACAACATTAATTAGTGGTACTCGGTTGCAGGATACGTTGAACAAATACTATTCTCAAAGTGGTTATGAATGGATAGTTACTGATGTAAGAGAGGTAACGATAAATTTTGATTTGAATAAAGATGGAAAAGTTGATGTCACAGTATGGGAAACGGCAGAAATGAAGGCTATATCTGATAACATTGATATTAATGCAACAACGTTTAGTATAATTGTCGTTGATAATTCAAATGACGAAAGTTCTGGATTTTCTGAATTTTTAGAAAGAAATCCCGAGCAAATTTCTTTTGTACACCCAGTAAATGCGTCTAACATATATATGACAATATGCCACGAATTAGGACACGGTGCTTTTGGATTACGACATCCATTTAATGAATTTACTGGTTTTCCAATAGGTGGAAAAGATGTACTAAACATTATGAACTACGGAACAAGTAGGAATAAATTCAGAAAATATCAGTGGGATATAATTGAAACATTTAAAATGGATAGATAAAAATAATCATGAAAAAATATATCATTTTTTGTATTTGCTGCTTGGTAACTATAAGCATCCGGTCACAAACAATTGTAGAACAAATTAAAGAACAACTTGAACAATGTTTGAAAGACGAAACATTTAGAAGTTGTGATTATAATAAATTTTTTTACAAAAGGAGTTTTTCGGAAATGGAACTTGACAGCATATTCCTTATACACAAAAATTATTATGAAAACACTAATAATTCTCATTATAAGATTTTATCCGTAATGAAATATGTTTATGATGAAACAAAAAATAAAAATATAAAAAAAGAAATACTGTATTTAGCTGAACAGGCTATAAATGACACCCGTATCAATTACAGTAGCAGACAGGGTATTGCTGGATTATACATAAATAATAAATTGGATTTAAGTTTATTCGACAGAAGAATGAAAGATGAGATTATAAAAAACTTAAACTACACATACAAAAAAGGATATATTAAGAATAACAGTAACAATTATTGGATGTTGAATGAGCGTGTAATACTTTTAGCGGGTGCATTGGAAATAAAAGAAGTCAAAGGAAAATTATACGCGATGGCAGATAGTACAGATTCTGAATACAAAAAATCAGCACAAGTAGCATTATGCCGAATGGGGGATAAAAGAATACTAAAAGAATATATAAATCACATGCAGTCAATGAAAACGGCAGAATTAGAAGATGCTATTCATAAAAATTGGAAAAATATAGAATATATAAAACAGCCTGAAATTGTTGATTTTTTATTAAAAATTCTCTATTCGGATGAGAGAGGACGATATACAATAAAAGAGACCATACCACCCGATAAATTAGCATATTATGCTATGAGGGCAATAGAACGCATATCAAAAAATTGTCCAATAAACGCAAACAATATTCTTGGTAACGAAAAAGAAGCTACGTTAATAAAAATGCGCGAGTGGGCAAAAAACAATAAAATAATTATAAACAGAGATATTTGGTAGAATTGACAAACACAACAAAAGAATACTTCCTTATAATATCAAAACCAGATCGAACAAATTGAATGACATTTGTTCACGAAATAGGACTATAGCGTACCCCATAATATACCCCATTTCAAAACCAATACTTAAGGTGATCATCTCTGCAAAAACACTATAATGTACCCCAATTTTAGGACCAGTGGTTAAGGTGATTATTTTTGCAAAAAACGAGCAAAGATGACAAACACGAAAAATCGCCGTAAATTATCGGCAGAGTTCAAAGCAAAAGTGGCATTAGAAGCCATAAGTGAGCGTTATACTCTATCTGAATTGAGTAGTCGCTACCAAGTCCATCCAAATCAAATTTCACGCTGGAAGCAAGAGTTGATAGCAAGCAGTGCAA
>JAIROC010000470.1 GCA_031257735.1 Bacteroidales bacterium
TTCTTATCTAAATAACGTTGATCCTGTCATAAGTGAAATCTCTAAAAAACAATCGCAAATTTTCAAGTCTTTTGATATCAAATATCCATAGTTATTAACTTCCTTACTCCAATTCAGGTTGAATTATCCATTTTTCGCGTATGTTTAATGTCATTGTCTCTTCGTTAATGCTACTTGGTTCTCATATTATTTTCCCCCAAACATCCGTAATTCCATATTCTTCAAAAATTTTCTCAATTTCAAAAACCTCAGATATTTTTGGCTCTATTTTGCCTCTTAACCTTGTGAGGAAACCTACTCGTGTTGTTAATTCCAACGCAGACATTATGCGTGCTCTGCACGCTTTTTGGTCTATATATGGCACATGATAATAGCCCTGTTCAAAAGACCAGTCTTTCGCTAAAATAAATTTTTTATCCATTTCCTATGTTCTAAGTTTTAATATTAATTTTTTGCATGGCTTCGCCTCCTGGCGTTTAGCCATATTTTTTTCAATTCATTGAGTCAAAACTGTTTGCGCCTTAAACAGGTCGCCGAAGTCTCGACCCTAAGAGCTATACGGCTCTCGCGTTTCTTTCAACTTTCGCCCGGCTACTTTGCAGTTTCGCAGGAGGCTTACAGGGCTGGCCACGCTCCCGTTCTGTCTGTTTTTTGCCGCTACTCCCGACCTGTTTCCAGTGACTGCCCCGCGCGAGTTTGTTCGCTATCGGTTTCGCTGCGTCCGTTTTTTTAATCCTTAAACTTTAATTTACAATCTCTTGAAATTAAGCCCCTTTCACACAAGACGTCAAACGCCTTTTCCCGACTTCGCCTGCGCGGATGCCGGATTCCTTTCCCCCACGCCCGTACTGTGGGCATTTCGAGGTTGCATTTCTGTGCTATTTCGAACACCACCGCGTCCTTTTCCTCTATCGTGAGTCCCTCGAAAATATCTCCAAAATTTTTTTCCATTTCTTCTATTTAAAATCTTCTATCATTGCATTTGAAATCTTTTGCTAAATTTGTGCCGCAATCGTTGCAAATGCGAGCGCAAAAGTAACGAGTATTTTCGTTAAATCCAAATTTTTTAACGAAAATCCAAAATTCAATTTATAAGTTGTTGATAAACAAGTAAAAAACTTTGTGAAAACAAGTAAAAAACAAGAGTATAAATTGATTGATGTCAGGTTAATTTATGATTTTTGAAACAGTTTTAACGAATATAGACAGTATAAAATGAGTACAACAAAAACAAGATTATTAGAATTTCTCTCCTATTTAGATATAGGGCAAAATGCTTTTGAAAAAAAAGTAGGTATATCAAATGGCTATATTAGCCATATAAAAGGGTCTATTGGATCAGATATAATTAATAAGATCACATATGTTTATCCGAAACTTAATGCAGAATGGCTTTTGACGGGAGAGGGTGAAATGTTGAAAGACGTTAGCATGAATAATGTAAATGGTAACGGAAATACATCTGTCGCTGGTAATGGGAACATTACAAATGCAAATATCACAGAAATGTTAGAATTGCAAAAAGGCTATCAGGAAATGATTAAAACAAGCCAAGTGCAATTAAGTGAATCACAGTCTCAAATTAATAGATTAATAACAATTATAGAACAATTACATCATGAATGATAATGTGAACAATGTAAAGGGCAATAACAATCAGGTTAATGCCGGCAGTGGAATAGTTGAAAAGATGATAAAAAACATGAAACAAGAAGGTATTGTTGCTGCTAAATACTCTCTTGACAAATGAAATAAAAATCAAAAAGTTATGGGATTATTTGGAAAATTTGGAAAGCAAAAACCCATCTTGGGTGATACGGTAAAATTGCCTATTGACGATTTTTTTGAAACATATAAGTATGGTTTAACAGGTGAAATCGGCAGACGTGTAATGAATGGGCTAATGAAAGCGCGGATGGAAAACTTGAAGTATATAACAGTCCCCAAGTCTGATTATGATTTTATTCTTAAACAAATCGAATCACAAAATCAAAGGAACTATATTTTGCAACAAACGGCCGCATTGAATAACAAAGGTATAGAATTAGAAAAACAAGGAAAAATAGATGAAGCGATAGAAGTTTACGAAGAAAATATAAAACTAAAAGAACGTGCCACACACGCTTATGAACGTCTTATGATATTATATCATAAGCGCGGGGATTTTGAAAATGAAAAGCGTGTTATTAAAGTAGCGATAAATGTTTATTCCGACGGTTGTGACAGTTACAAAAAACGCCTTGACAAATTAGAAAACACGTATGTAAAACCGGAAATTATTTTGCCGGCATCCTCTATTCCCTTCTCTATTTCTGGCATTCCTTTGGGAGTACGGTTTGAGCAAACAATAAAATTGCTGCCGGAATTTAATTTTTATTACGATTTACCCGAAAATGAAACAACCGTTATTTACTTATGGAAACACAGGGATTTAATTAATGACGAAAAATACAAGCCGGAAATATGGAAAATACAAGGCGAGTTAGGAAATTTACTTGCAATGGCTAAAAAACATGAAGATAACGGAAATTTGGACGAAGCCGCAATAATATATGAAAGATTAATATCTGAAAAGGATTATCATACTATTCCTTATGATAGACTTGTTAAAATCTACTCGAAGGCAAAATTAAAGTTAGATGAAATTCGCGTACTGGAATATTCAATAAACCATTTTTCGGAGTTAAGGAAACGCCAAAAGGAATACGTCCTTTATTTGGCGGCTAAATATGGGAAATTAGATTTTGCTAATGAGCGAATAGTCAATAACAAAAAAATAACCTATTATGGTGGTGCATTTGAATTGTACAATCCATATCCGATTGTTGAAAAATGGGAAGAACAATTAAAAAAAATAAATAAAAAAGAGTTATGAAAAATGAAGAAAAATAAATATACGATAAAATGAAATAAAAAGGTATGGACAAATCCCTCTCAATATCAACAATAGAACGGCAAAATGTATTGAATAACCGTTTTGCAATAGAGGCAATTCAAAAGGCGTTAAACGTAGAAGCGATGCTTTTC
>JAIROC010000603.1 GCA_031257735.1 Bacteroidales bacterium
TTAGATATTTCATTTTAAACTAATACCTAAATATCTAAAATAAAATTTGCATATATCAGATAAAATGCTTATCTTTAAGGCATTAAACAATAAAATTAACATCGCCTGACACATGCGCAACAAAGGTAATAAAAAGTTAGAATTCAGAGCAGGAAAAGCCGGAAAAAGTTTCACTGAAGAACGCTTGACAAGTCACACACGGGGTTCAATGCATTGAAACAAAAAAGAAACAGGATCGGCATGGCCGGTTAGACCCGAACGTTGTTCCCCTGACCACGACCTTTGAATACGTAACCAGTATAAAGACCGGGAATGAAAATGTTAAAGCAATAGCCAGCGGCGGTCGCCTGCGCCGGAAAATCGAAAATGAAGGTTTTAACGAACAGAAATGCACCGGCTATGAGCCGGAACACAAATTTTGTCGAAACTCTTACACCGGCATGAAGAACTATTATACACTTTTACAAATAGCCCATGCCATCAATCAGTTCGTAGTGAGTTAATAATACAAAAAAGCGAGGCGGCTTTTCGTACAAAACCGACCCCGCATAATAAAAACTTAAAAAAGTTCTTTAATATGGTGCAAGGTACGAATTTTCCCCCGATTTCTGGGGAGAAAGGGGTTAAAAAAAATATGCCTTTTTTGTAATGTATTTAATGTTAGTGAATTATATTTCGGCATGGATAACTCTGCCCATCACCTTGAAGGGACTTTTTCCCTGTTTCTTTTCCTGATACATCCCGTCCGGCTGTCTGAAACGTCTTATCCGAAACTGGAAATCCACTTCCGGATAACTTAAAAGCCGCAATCTTTTCTCAAGAGGAAATGACTGCGTTGATAATCGTCTCCCGTTTGCTTTTCAGATTGAACCGACTGACTAAAACCACACTCCAAAATCCACATGCCGCAGCCTGCGGAGAACAGAAAACGTAAAATGCAGACTTGTCTAACATGTTAAATATAAATCAATTATAGATGATAACCTGACGGCTATGGGGAAAAGGGGCATGGATAGTTGCTATGTAACTAAATATTTGATGATAACCGATGAAATCGTTTTTTGATCATCATATAAAAAACAACAACAAATAAAACAATAATCAACAAAAAGATAATATTTGATATGATAAAATATTTGGTATTACCCCAAATAGAAAATCCCCCATACTCAAAAATGTTATTTAACGATACAAGGATATGAATGATTATCATAGTTACTGTAAATGATCTAATCGAAAAAAATAAAAATGAAAGTTTATTCATTTTTATTTTAAATAATAGTTGTATTAATCCAATTTTTGTTAAATCATCGTTAGTAGAAAGAATGATTTTGCAAATATAATCTTTGAGAGAAAAAATAACTTTTTTATTTTTTTGTTCAAGGGTATTAACGAATTTCAAGTTTGTAAAAAGTATCAAAATTACTACTGTCAAAACAAAAAATCTATTCACAATAATAAAACCAAACCACCCAAAATGTAAACCTGTAACTAATAAACTGATTTCATTTGATAAATCATCTGTTACCAAATATGTTGTGAACAAATCCATTGCTTTTGTTAAAACAAAAAGGACTATTAATAAACTTTTATCTGGTGATTTAAAAAGCATGTTGATATAATATTCTTATACATATTTTATTATGACTAAATTTAAGAAGCATGTATATTTGTTATTTAGAATGATTACATACAATAAAATTGTAAATATTTAATTGTAAGATTTTATTAAAAAAAGCGCTTTATCATAATAAAAAAAACAATAAACATCAAATTCGATTTTATATGATTATATTTTGAATCAACATACTTTTTAAATCGCCGCCAACTTTTATTCATTTTTAATCATTTGCGAAAGTGTATCTATCTTTTGAAAAACATTTATATCATAAACCGTGTTGTTTTGATTAAAACAATTGAAAAGATAAAGAGATTTTTCGGCAAAATATTTTCTTGTATATCCATCTTGTACAATGGATTCCGTATAAAATAATTCCGCTAATATACGGATTTTAACATTAAAATCATTCCCTTCAAATTCTCTTAAAACGTTCTCTATTTCTATATTAACAAAATAATCACGTTTTTTTGACAGCATTTCTTCATAAAAAACTTCCAACTCTTTTTCTTTTGTTTCTATATTAATTCCTTTATGAATAAATTCAGCCAATTTCTGAAGAAAAACCACCAAACTCCTCATCAATATGTCTTTTTCGGAAATTATCATGATTGTAATTCAATAAAGGAGTTGCTCAATGCAAAACAACTCCATTAAATTGATTATTTACGGCTGCCCATTAAATTTATGTCCTTGAGCTAGTCCGCAACAAGTACCCGCTATATACAAAACGGCCAATATAATACAAGCCGCTGCCAATAAAGAACCTCCATCTACATTCTGCATTTCCGCGAAGTTCATTTCCTCTACGCCCATAGCTTTCAAATCTAAATTTTTCATTGCTTAAATGTTTTACAAAGTTAATACTTAAATTCATTTTATGCAACTTTTATCGCGATAA
>JAIROC010000010.1 GCA_031257735.1 Bacteroidales bacterium
TTAAATACAACTAAATTGACAAAAATTAACGCAGCGTAGCTAACAAGCTGTAAATCATACCACTATAACTGAGTACCCTCGCGCAGATACTGATAATAATAGGTGGGAAACTTAAGTTATGACTATATGTTTACAATTAAATTTTGAATTTCTAACTTTTTCATTACTTTTGATTGGTAATATAAATATAGCATCCGGAACATATCTTAAAATCACCTGAAACCTGAATATACAAGATCATTGGTATTCATCCCTACATTTCCTACTCCAGTTTGATATTGACTAAATATTCCACTTGATCTCACCCTGACCTCTACATATCCACCTATTGGTAAATTGATATTAGCATCACCTAAGACTATAGTTCCCGGCATAGAATAATATCCTGATGAAGATAAAGTTAAAGGTGTAGTTTGATATAAAGAGCCATTAAAATAAACTTCAACAAATGCTGTTTGAGAGTCGGGATATTGACCACTTGAATTGTAAATATTAGCGCCTATATTCATTTGACCATTATTAATTACAGTATATCCATTAATTGTATAACTACTAAATCCGGAATTTGGCCAATTAAAATAAGTTGACGGCATACTATAGCTTGAAAAATTACTTGTAACAGACGAATTTCCTTGAATTGTTGCTTGCGCCCCTGTATACCCGGCGCCTTCAACATATCCTCCAGACCAATTGCCGTTATCAGCCAGATATTCATATTCGTCCCACGTATATGGATTCCCTGAACTTCCATTTCCTCCTCCTAAGTATACATCTAAATTGTTGTTTTCCATACATATATGTGTGTGTGTTATTCAATCTCGCATGATCAGGTAATTACAATCCTCCGCCATTCCTCTTTTTTCCCCATCGAATCTGGGGCGACGTCTCGCAATGACGGGATGCGATAATTTGAATTGAAAATTGACATAGTCAAATGCATCGTTCGATACATGGATTGAGCGTACGGCATTTCCTTTTCATCTGATAAGAAATTCACTTGCACGCTTAATATTTTCTTCTGTTTTGGTAAAAATAAGAACAAGAGTAAATTTTGCAGATTTCTTCCTGTCAAAGTTGGCAAACTTATCGGAATTAATATGATTAACTCGCAGGATATAGTTGTTATCTATCTTGACAGAGGACAGGTCGCCTTTCATAAAGTTACCGTTAATCAGATATACCGGTGTATATATTTTTTCCCCGATATACCTTTTACTGATTTGTTCTAAAGATATCAAATCGGCTTTCTGTTTTAACGTAATAAACAATTTGCCGTCATATTTATTGCCGTCAATAACCACATTTCCTTTCTCCAAATAAACATCAGCAACATTATTTTCCCAATCTATACCGAGAGAACTGCCTATCAATATAGAATCGGCATAATATGCAACATTGCTGTTTTCAAAATTCTTAATAAATCCATCATCCTGAGCATATAAACTAAAAGACGCTATAGCGCTTATAAATACAAATATCTTTTTCATACTATTTTTTATTTATGATATTATTATTGGCAACAACCATAAATAGGTAACGCAATAACAACATCACTTGATGAGACTATTCCATAATTACCAGTTGTAGGATCGTAATATGAATACATATTTAAATGATAATAATTAGTTAAATTGTGATAAGAAGTTAAAATAACAGCATGACCACTTCCTCCAATGGTTATAGCGGCTAACATACTTCCTGTTCCCATTGATTGTGCAATTTGAGAATCATTTATAGGGGCGGAAGCATTAAACTTTAAAGATGCAAAAGATATAAAATCAGATATATTCACTCCATTAATCCCCCAAGAATTATAAGTTTCATAGAAAGAATTCAGGTAATAATTAGTACTATAATTACAACCATATTGATTACTTAGATAATCAAGACAATTAAAAAAACAGAAACCATTGGGACCATTTCCTTGAATTGTTACTTGCGCCCCTGTATACCCGGAGCCTTCAACATATCCTCCATACCAATTGTCGTTATCAGCCAGATATTCATATTCGTCCCACGTATATGGATTCCCTGAACTTCCATCTCCTCCTCCTAACATTCTTTCCTGTTCGCTTTTTTCGATGATTGGCATTATCTCGGCCATTTCATCAATCGTTAATCGTTTTAATTCTAATTTTTTCATACACTTTAAAAATAAATTGATAAATAATCTTGTTTTTGATGAATTAGGTGTTTTTGAAGTTTATTTATTACAATTATCATCATACCAAATCTTCTTACTCAACACCTCAATATATTCATCCTCTCTCATTTTTCCTTTTTCTGAAAAAAACAACTTCATAGGAGTTCCAAACTTACCTTCTTTACAAATAACTAATCCGGTACAATACGGATATTTCTCTTTCCGCATTGTTTCTAATTCTTCATTCCACAAAAAAACAACTGAATCCCCACCTGGTATATCGTATAAATAAATAGAGTCGGCATTGAACATTTCGCGAGCCTTTTTACCAATAACAACAGAAACATAGTCATAAAATTCAATTCTTGTAGTATCATTAAAATGTCCAAATCTATTATATAAACCAAGTGCAGACTTGATTTCGTTTACGATCATAATTTCAAGATTTGAAAAAAGGTTTTTGACAGGATAAGCCAGGAGACATTCTCCATCATTGGATTTATATATAGGACCAAACAGAAAAGCGCAAGACTTATCCGGATTATCTCTAACAGCCCATCCCATATTATACTTATTCAGGTCGGAAAAATTCTGAGGCTCTTTACAGATTATTCCATATTCGTTGCAAAAATATTCGGCGAAAGCCGAAAAGTTCTGCTCATAAAACAGTTTCTCTTGCTTCTGAGAGAAAAGATAGCTACTGAATAATAAAGTCGCAGACAATAAAAGTAATTTGTATTTTTTCATAATATACCTTATTGGATTCTATATATATAGCAAGAATCTGTTTCTGAAATATAATTAATATTATTGCTATTTTGAGGATCTGAATAAATTAACTCTTCCCCATAATTGTTCCATAGACCATTTACGGCATGCCCTGTACTGTCAGAAGTTGTAAACCAGATAAAAGTATTTGCTATGGGGCCGGTACTTAAAGAAGAACGTTCAACCCTTGTAGCATTTGGATAAAAAAAGGTTATAATGGTATCAATGGCAGATGAAGGAACTCCATCCGAACCATAGAGACTATCCAAATAACTTATGGCATAATTGAGATTTACTCCTCCAAGATTTGCAAGTGCGTATGCTACACAATGTGTTGAATCTGCATAAATATTTGCTTGCGCCCCTGTATATCCGGCGCCTTCAACATATCCTCCGGACCAATTGTCGTTATCGGCCAGATATTCATATTCGTCCCACGTATATGGATTCCCTGAACTTCCATCTCCTCCTCCTAACATTCTTTCCTGTTCGCTTTTTTCGATGATTGGCATTATCTCAGCCATTTCAGCAATCGTTAATCTTTTTAATTCTAATTTTTTCATAACTTACATAATTTAATAAATAACCTTGTTTTTGATTCGCTAAAGGTGTGTCAAAGATAAATGTAATTGTTTTATTTTGAATAAAAAAAGTGTAACATATATTATTACACAAGTGCAACAATATATGTTACATTTGTGCTTAATTATGTTGTAAATATTTAAAAAAAATGTTTTTTTATTACTCAATCTCGCATGATCAGGTAATTACAGCCCTCCTCCATTTCCCAGCGAAGCTGGGGTGGGGTACCGTAAATGATGAGATGCTATAATTGGATATTTTTAATGTTTTTCCGGAAAAGAGATCGCTTTACTTTGACGTATAAAAATAATACCTCCCATCCTGCCCTCTGGTGAAATATAACCATTCTCAAATTGATTTTTCTTCATTACTAACCCCATACATCTAATCTGCATAAAAGAATTTTTGATTTTTGATACAGGTATATAAAAATAATTCGCATCCATTTTATTTAGAGCGAACTCAATACTATTCTCTACCGGAAGCTGTAAAGTGTCGGGATTTATACTAAACAAAGTTGAAGTTGTACCTTGAGCAGTCGTCATTACTATATGAAAATAGTCGTCATCGAAATGATCCCTCATATAATATCCAAATGAAGAACCGGAAAATTGATCTACATAATTGGTATGTAAAAAATGAGCGTAAACAATCGCTTTTTCACCATTTTTGCATAACAGATCCATATAAAAACCCATATTCCCAGCCATAACGGAGTCCCTTTGTAAAGTCTTTTTTGAATTAAAAAGTTCTTTAGTTTCTAATATCTCAAATATATAACGTTGAACGATTTCAGATTCCTGTCCGCCTAAATACGGATATAGAACAAACCTGATTATGTGCCATAATTCGCTGATTCTATTATTAACCTCCTCTGTTATGTCAATCGGTTCTTTTAGCAATAATAAACATATTTCATCAATGTCTGCTGATTTTAAGTTCCTGTTTATTCCGGATAAATATTCTGAAAGAGCTTTTCTCCTGAATATTGTCATAAATTCATAATCCATTCCCATTAACCAGACTTTTTCATCGACGGTTTTATTGTATTCTTTCAGCCACAAACAGAATTCTCGTAGTTGATTGATTGACAATAAGGTGTTTAGGGATCCCTTATGGGTTACGTATTTATGCAAAATCGAATCTATATGAACCGACTTATCCCCTTGTATGAACCGGTTAAAAATAAGAATTTCTTCTGCCATTTTTTCCAGAACAACCAATTTACATCCATTATTTTTTACCTGATATTTGATAAGTTGAAAAGCCGATTCGGCAATTGTTTCGTTTCCATGAACTGTTTCTCCTAAGGCTATTATCCGTTTTGTTTTTAATTCGGGAATATTTCCATATTCTTTGTCAACGGTAAATGACAATGGTACAATATCCGATTCCTTAATGGATACGGGATGAATACGTTCTTTCCATGAATATTCATCAATATGTTTGCCATCTAAATAAATGTCTAACTTATGCAACAATAAATTTTGTGTCAACGTGCTGTCAACATGTCCGGATTTATTTCCCGACCAGACATTATATCTCACATATGTTCTGTCTAATCCTTCCGCTTCAATTCTTATTCCCAGAAAGACAGCGCCGGTCAATGGAATTTCCTTCCTGTATTTATGCCATTTTCTACTGTTTGTTTGATCAAGTGCATTTAATGTATCGGATCGTAATTTTTGTTCGTTTTTATCGTATCCGTCTATGATCAAATCAATTTTTTTCAGATTTTCACTTTTACATGTTAATACGATTTCGGCTTTTAACGTTGAACTGTTTTCCGGAAGAAGCAGTCTTTCCTTTGTATATATCGTACAGGATAATCGATCCCTGTATTGATCTATTGAAGAAACCCCCGAACTTATCATCAAGGCGTCCGTATCTATATATGTACTATTTTTACGACGCTGCTCAAAGCTCATATTTAAAGCTGATATTTCCCATCCGTCAAAATTCAGTTTGGGGGTCAAAAAATTAAGACAATATTTTTCAGTATAATTAACTGTTTGTGAATATCCTTTTGTCCATAGTCCTGTTAACAGGACTATCAAAATAAGCGCTATTATTTTATTAGTAGATGTCATAGATATTTATCTCGGTTGTTATTTTGATTTTAAATATATTTTGATTTTTTAGATATATAATCCTAATAGAAAAAGTTGAAATAATATTTCTAACTTCTTCTATTAAATTATGACTATATGTTTACAATTAAATTTTGAATTTCTAACTTTTTCATTACTTTTGATTGATAATATAAATATAGCATCCGGGACATATCTTAAAATCACCTGTAACTTGAATATATAACATCATTATAGGTGCCCACCGATCCGTTTCCGTATCCGGTTTGATATTGACTAAATATTCCAGATGAACTCAGCTTTACCTCTACATAACCGCCAGATGGTAAATTGATATTAACATCACCTAAGACTACAGTTCCCGGCACAGAATAATATCCTGATGAAGATAAAGTTAAAGGTGTAGTTTGAAGTAATACGCCATTAAGATAAATATCAACTATTGCAGATCGAGAATCAGCATATATACCATGTGGATTGTAAATACCGGCGCCTACACTCATTATACCATTACTGATTGAAGTATATCCATTAAGTGTATAATTAGCATATATTCCATTAATACCAGGAACATAACCTGTGCTATAGCTTGAAAAATTACTTGTAACAGACGAATTTCCTTGAATTGTCACTTGCGCCCCTGTATATCCGGCGCCTTCAACATATCCTCCGGACCAATTGTCGTTATCGGCCAGATATTCATATTCGTCCCACGTATATGGATTCCCTGAACTTCCATCTCCTCCTCCCATCATTTTTTCCTGTTCGCTTTTTCGATAATTGGCATTATCTCAGCCATTTCATCAATCGTTAATCTTTTTAATTCTAATTTTTTCATGACTTAAAAATTTAATAAATAATCTTGTTTTTGATTCGCTAAAGGTGTGTCAAAGATAAATATAATTGTTTTATTTTGAATAAAAAAAGTGTAACATATATTATTACACAAGTGCAACAATATATGTTACACTTGTGTTTAATTATGTTGTAAAATGTTTAAAAAAATTGTAATCCAATGCGATTGATATCCTATTCAACAATGGAATATCAATGAATTGACGATTGAGTATATTGTAAGCATTGTTTCGTGAACAATTTATACGCCTCGCAAATTCGGAAACAGTAATTCCCCGTTCTCCAATTTTTTGTCTCACCATCTTACCTAAGTGTACATCTAAATTATTGTTATCCATATATGTATCATGTTTTTTGTTATTCAATCTTTGGTATTTGGGAAGAAACAAGCGATGAATACAATCCGTTTCTTTCCATTAACGATTTGTGGTCTCCTACTTCTACGATAAATCCCCTATCCATTACAACAATCTGGTCGGCATGTTGTATGGTACTAAGGCGATGAGCTATAATAATTACCGTACGACCAACAGACGCGTTCTTTAATGCTTCTACAATCTTTTTTTCATTTATCGAATCAAGAGCATTGGTCGCTTCATCTAAAAAAAGCAGTTTTGGATTTCTATATAATGCCCTGGCTATTAACATCCTTTGCTTTTGACCGCCACTTAATCCCCTTCCCGTTTCTCCGATTAATGTATCGAATCCTTTCGGCATTTCATTAATCTCATTATCAATTTGTGCAATTTTTGCTACTTCACGTACCCGTTCATAATCAATATGCTCATCATCTAAAACTATGTTATTCAATATAGTATCACTAAACATTTTACCGTCTTGCATTACTACTCCACATAATTCCCTCCACCGGCGCAGGTTAACACTGTTAACATTCATACTGCCAATTTTTATTTCTCCGAAACTCGGTTTATATAATCGAACCAATAATTTTAACAGTGTAGATTTACCACTACCACTGCCTCCTACAATCGCGGTTACTTTATTTTCGGGAATCATTAAATAAATACGTTGAAGAACCATGGGTGAATTGACGGTATATTGAAACATAACATTTTCTAATTTTATATCCATAGTTTCGGGTAAAACGGAAGCGCTACCGATTGATAACAGTTCTTCTTCATCTTCTAATTGACGTATTTCATTCATTCGAAGAAAACTTATTTTAGCATATTGTGCAGAAACGACAAAATTTATAAATTGCACCAGTGGTCCATTAAGCATTCCGAGTATAAACTGCGTTGAAATCATAACTCCGAAAGTAATATCACCGGATATTACCGCACTTGCGCAAAAAAATGTTATAGACATGTTTTTAATGTTTTCAATAAATTGTCCTCCAAGATTTTGAGCATTCGTAACCGTTAAAACACGTTTGTTTACTTTATAAAGTTTAGCCTGTATTTCTTCCCATTTCCAACGTCTGTGTTTTTCGTAATTATATATTTTAATATCTTGAATTGCAGAAACTGTTTCAACCCAATAGCTTTGATTTTTAGATATAAGTTCAAAGTATTCCCAATCTAATTTTCTTCTTATTTTCAGAAATACCAGGACCCAACAGACATAGAGGATAGAGCCTCCAAGGAAAATGAAAAAGATAGTTGTATTATAAACAAGTAAAATAATACCAAAGACAATGAATGTTAATGTAGAGAAAATGAGCGACAGGGAATTATTCATGATAAAACCACGAATTCGTTCATGATCCTGCGCCCTTTGTAGTATGTCGCCAAGTAATTTATTTTCGAAAAATGTTACCGGCAATTTCATCAGTTTAATTAGATAGTCTGAGATCAATGAAATATTTACTCGCGATGTTATATGCATTAATATCCAGTCCCTGACAATATTGAAGATGGTTACGCTAAGCAATATTGCGACATTACCTATTAATACCATGTTTATAAAATTCAAATCGGAAGTCTTTATCCCCACATCAATTACTGCTTTGGAGATAAAAGGCAATACGGCCTGAAGAGCAGTAACAATTAACATTATTATAAAAATAAAAGAGAAATCTTTTATGTACGGATAAAAATATCTTAATATACTCCAAAAGCTATTCTTTCTGTGTTCCCTCTCTTCGGGCGTTTCTTTGAAATCAACAGTTGGTTCAACAGCCAGTAAGGCGCCTTTATTTTCTCCTTTAGTATACCATCCTTTTTTAAATTCTTCATGCGTATATTTTACCAGACCTTTTGAAGGATCGGATATGTAAATATATTTTTTGTTGGCATTATAAATTACGACAAAATGGTTTTCTTTCCAAAATAATATGGCAGGAAAAGGAATTCGGTGAACAACATCTTCAATTGTACATTTTATGGCTAAAGTCCGTAACCCGATACTTTCAGCGCCTGTGCTAAGATTTAATATGGAAACTCCTTCTTTTGTTATACCACACTTATCTCTTAAATATTGCAAGGAAAAGTATTTCCCAAAATGTTTGGCTATAATTTTTAATGAAGCGGGTCCACAATCTTGTGAATCCATTTGGTATTCAACGGGGAATTTGTTAAACATATTTTTTTATTTTTCGGTTTTAGCTTTTAAGTTGTCAAACAATCTCTCTATTAAACGTTTAGGTTTTGTTACAATTTCAACGATTCCTTTTGTTTCGAAATCTATTCGTAAGTTAATTCCAAAATTTGAGACTAAACCATCAGGAAAAGAAATAATAACTTGATAAGCCTCACCTTTCCCGTCTTTTGTCTCAATTGTGTTTGAAATACGTGATAAAGATTCGACTTTACCTTTTAATAAGCCATATTCGTCATACGGATAGTTATTAATCTTTACATTTGCGGTTTGTCCTATTTTCACTTTACCTGCTCCTATAGACGGAATAAATACTTCTCCCATTATTTCGTTTTTAACCGGAATAATACTAAAAAGTTCCTGACCCGAAGAAATGAAATAATTTTCCCGCCAAAAGCCTAAATATTCAAGTTCGCCATCTAAAGTTGAATAATGAAGATACTTTTCTTTCCATATCTGAATTAAATTACTTAAATTGTTAATCGAAGATATTAATTCTGATAAAGCTCTGTCCTTTTTATCTTTTTCTTCCAGTTTGTTTTTTTGAATTTCATAAATGTTATTGCTTATTTCAGACAGTTTTGACAGTTTACTGTTTTCCAGATTAACCAAGGATTCTTCTTTAGATAGAAGATTTTGTTTTTTATCCTCAAATACATCTTCAGTTATAGCTTTTATGGATAATAATTCTTTGTCTTTTTCCAATTGAACAGTACTTCCGCTGATAATGTTCTTTTTTATATCAATACCGACATCAATATTGGAAATTATATCTTTATCAACTTCAATTTTATCGTATAAGGTTTCCCTTATAATTTTATAAAGATCCGAACCGATAAGTCTTTCATATTCCAAATAAGCTATAAAGAATGTATTATATGCAGAGCCGACTTCGCCTAAGTTAAGATTGAATGGAAGCGCTACTATGTTTTTATTATGTGGGTTAAAAGTGTGAAGAATAGAGTCTAAAAATAAAACATCTTTATAGTTTGTACCACTTTCTATATATGCTATTAAATCTCCTTCTTTCAAATATGATTTATTTTGTTTTATAAGATGAAGTCTGCCCGAAGAATGAGATACTATTTTTACAGGGGCAATGCTTGCCGTAATATTTATTTGACCATCTACCGTATCAGGGTATTTTATAATAAACCCTAAAAATATAATAAATATAATAAGAATACAAGTAATAATAGAAATTAATTTTGCCCAGTTGGTAGGCATTCTGTCTATTATCGACTGGACCTCCTCACTCTTAGAATTGATATTTTCTATTTCTTTTTCCATTATGATAAATGTTAATCGTTAACAAGAATATCTGATAGTTCTAATTTTTTCTCAAAGTCGTAAAGCGTTAATTCTCTCAAATAAAAGTAATTTTCCCAAGTACTTTTTACTGCATTATAATATTTTTGCATTGCAGAATATTGTTCCTGTTGTGAAGATATCAATTCATATACAGATGTTCTACCCATAATAAATTCCTGAATGACAAGATTATATTGCTCTTTAGATAATATAAATGAACGCTCTGCAATAAACCATAAATTGACGCTATGGTTGTAATTGTTTATTTTTTGATTAACACTATTCTCAAATTCACCAAGTTCTTGTTCAATATTTATAAGGTTTGACAGATAATTGTTCCTGGCGATACGTTCATTATTTCTGTTAACACCCCAAATAGAAACAGGAATAGAAAAACTGATTGATACCGCTTGTTGTCTACTTGGGTTACTGTATACGTCAAAAAAGTTGTTCCCATACTTATTTGTTCCATAGCTAAGATTTATATCCGCATTAAATTTATTTTGGAGAATGGACGATGACAGGTTTTTTTTAGCTTCCAATAGTTGAATTTCTTTGTTTATTGATTTGGGATTGTTTTTTTTGATATAATATTTAACAATATCCATATCTATATGTAATGGAAGTTTGAATTCGGGAGTTTCTATTGATATCTGATTATATTCATTCAATATTCCCAAAAAAGTTAACATATTGTTAATCGCATCATTATATTTTTTTATTGCATTTTCTTCAAGGTATTGATTGTTTATTGCCTGTAATTCAACTTGTTTTAATTCGCTCTCGGTTATCCTGTTATTGTTGAATTTTATTTTTGCAATTAAATATAAACTATCTGTAGCAGTTTTGCTAGTTGTAGCGAGTTCTTTTTCCAAATTACTTATAAGCGCATCCATAAAAAATGTCAATGATTTTTGTTGTATGTTTGAAATGTTTATGCAATATTGTTTAATTCTCGCTTCATTTCTCTTATATTCAATTGTTTTCTCCAAACGCATCATTTTACCGTTACCAAATAATTTTTGAGAGTAATTTATCGAAAATGGAGCCGAGTTGAAAGTGTGTCTTTTTTCAGATAATTCATTCAAATAATTCATATTACTACTCATACTTAAAATTCCACCTGTGAAAAGAATTTTTTGTTGTATTGTTATTCCAAAACTACTATTGCTCGAATAATCTTCAACATAATTATATAAACCACTTTCGGCATCTTGTAATTTTACAATAGACCTGTTAAAATTAAAAGGGGACGTATTAACTGACAAAGAGGGTAGAAAACCTTTCTTATAATTACTAAATTGCAACAATTCATTTTCGAAATTTAAATTTTCGATTTTTGCCATAGGAGCACATAAGGATAGAGAGTCTATAATGTTTGATAACGAAATATTTAAATTTGTCTTAGTTTGGCCTTGAGTATTTACATAAAAGCATAATAACATCGAAATTATTACAGTAATTAAAAAGTTATAATTTTTAGTGATATGTGAAATATTCATGAGGCAATGCTTTTTATTATAGTTGTCGATTTTATTATGTCACACTTTGTCAAAAACGTTTACTAATGGTTCATCCCAACCTGAATCTATTCCTGTCAACGCATATAGCAAAACTAAACCTATTCCGGCTAAACCATTTATAAATCCGTCATGAGTAGACCATATACCTCTTGAGGACGTTAGCCAAAAATCGGAACTATTTCTTTTATCTTTATAATTTGTTATTTTAAATAATTTATCGATACTGTCTTCGGCAACTTCCTTGAATTCTACTATACCTGTTTTTAAATAATATTTAATAGCTACAAAAGCATTTTTTGCCAATCCATTTTCCAAGCCTGAGTCAACTCCTAAAACCAAGGCGTTTTCATTTAATTTATTTAACAACATATCATCGTCATTGTATGTATTCCCTGTTTTTATTTTCTCTTTAATTAGAACGGGAACAATTTCAGGTTGTTTTTTGATAATTATATCCCACATTATTTGAATATTTTTACTCTCATTAATAAATTTCTGATTAGAAAAAAAACCGGTTCCTTTTTTTTCCATATCTAACCATTCATTAATAAAACGACGAAGATATTCTTTTGAAAATCTATCTTGACGATTTGCAGTATAAATGCTAATGAGAATAGCTTCAAAAAAAACATCTTTGTTTTCAGAATATAAACCATCTATCATTTTACGGTAAATTGCCGCATCAATCAAGCACATTGTTTCTTGAATGTCGCTTTCAATAAAATTGTTCCGAACAAGATGATTAATAGACCATCCTATGCCGCTTAAACCGGTATAAAATGATAAATCTATTTCAGAAAGGCGCTGTTTATAAAGATATATCTGTTTATTTAGTTCCAAAAATATATTATAAATAAATTCCGAAGATTTCTTATAAAATGAATTCTGTTTTTTCCATTTCCAATAGTAAAAAAGAAATATTGCTATGCCTGCTTTTCCGTACATCAAGCTACAATCTTGAATATCGCTTTTATATAGCGTTTCAGCAATTTCTTTGATTTTTATATTAACTTTTTTAGTTAACTCTATAGATAATAATGATTCCATAATTTTGTTTTTTATTTAGATTTAAAAACGTACCATGCCGTTTTTTTACCTCCCGGATCATTTTGATCATCCAAATATTTTCTTAATCCTGTTTTCAGACCGGCTTCAAATCTTTGATCAATCCAACTGTGTGCAATATACGCTTTTATATCATCGCATTTTTTTATTTTTTCCAACACATATTTAAGACTTTCCGCCTGTTCGTTTAGTGATTGATCAGTGTAGTCCAAAGAATTTGGATTTTGCTCAGACAGAATCAATGTTCTTTTAGCCGTATTTTTATAAAATGTGGACGGTTGTTTTATTATCTTATCCAATAATTCGATATTTTTGAATGTAATTAGTTTGGTATTATAATCACCTGTAGCATTAGGGTCAAGCCATGATTTAGGATCAATTAAGTTTTCCGGATAAGGATGATATGCCAATCCCCAAAGAAAATCACCCTCCTTTTTTGAATACTCAATGATTAATTTGAAAATTTCTTCTCCGGTATAACAATTATTGTCGAATCTTGATTTCCAGTGATGTGTAAGTGAAATAAAAATTTCAGTATTAGCGTTGTATTTAAAAGTTGTCATGTAAATTATTCTCATAGATTTTATATATATATCTACTAATTCTATGGGAGTTTTTAATCCTGCATTACACCAAATCCAGGCCGAATCTATTTCATTGTGGACTATCCATCGGTGTATAGTTCCAAATATATTATCGGAACGAGAATATCTTGAAGCCAAAAAATCTATGGCGGCTATATATAAATTGACAGATTCGATATTTGTTAAATTAGGCATTGTATAGGCGCCGGCTGTGTCATATTCAGGATGTTCTAATATTCTTCCTGTTACTTTATCCCTGCTTTTATTCTCCGGATATACTAAAATGATAGCATGTACTATAATATTACGTTTTGCAGCAGATAAAAGAGCGTTATCATATTCTTCTACGACTTTATTGTCGGCATAATACGTTTTCCCGTTATATTCAAAAGATATATGGCTTTTATCATAATCATATCTTAGAAAATCGTTTAGTCTGATGTTAATTGTTATATAAGATATTTCTAAATCATCCAAGTCTGATTCAAAATCATTTAACGAATAATCGCCAAGTCCTTTTTTATTTTTTGGTATTATCTCAGGAACTGAAAAACAAGTAGGATTATTATTTGAATAACGAGCATAAGATGCTATAGAAAAGTCGTTTTCGGTTTGTATTGCAATTGCCCATCTTGAATAAATACGGTCATATTTTAAACCGTCACATTCACTATAACGTGATGTGGTAAGAGTAAAAAAATCATTCTCATCAGATTCTATTTTGCCGACAGAAATAAATTCTTTTGTCGAAAACTCACTAAAAACAGGTATCTCAATAACATATAAATCTTTATATGCTAAGCAAGTATAACCGGTAATAATTATTTCCTCAATACTTGTTGAAATATCAGTAATTTCACATTGAAATTGTGTGTTAAAATAATCATTTAGATTTATAGGCTTATTCATTTTTTTTCTTTCCCCGTACAGTAATCGCGTTTTGTTTTTATAAAATTCATCATTATTGTAAGGTCTAAGCTTGATATTACGTATATTAAAGCCGACAACATCAGATGTTGGAAATGGGATTACAGAAATTGAAAAATTTTTCATATTGGGTCTTAATATCATTTGGTTTAACAAATTCCAATGTTTTGATATATCAATTGATAAGGAATTCCATTTGTTGGATGGTATAATATTCAAATATGTTATTGAATATTTTTCAAAATTAACAACAATATGCCCAATAAAAGATGTGCACATATATTCAAACGTAAGAATTTTTAATTCCTCAGAAATAGGCGTCCTTTTTTTCATGTATAATGGCAATAATACAGGACTGTCTACATCAAATGAACATGTTCTTTTATCTGTTCTTTGCAGATAGTTACGGGAATATCCGGGCATTATATAAAGAGAACGACAATTCAATTTTGATTTGAGATGAATAAATAATTTAGAAAGTTTCATATTAATTCAGGTTTAGAAAGTCCTTTAGTTGTAAAAAACATATAAATCTTATATGTTGAATTTAATATTGACGATTTCAAGTCTCTTAGAAAAACAATATAAGGTTTTGAATAGTATAAATTATATTCACCGGAGAAATAGTAGGTAAATAATTTGATAAAACCAAATTTAGATCTAAAAGTCCAGAATCTTTTATTGACAAAACGAATATGATTTATTCTGTAATTATCATTATTATTAACCATAACATCATGCCACATTAACGAATTAAGACTTAGTTCAATTCTTTTTGGCGGAAATTTAAATAAAATACTTAATCCAACAGCTTGAGTATTATGTAGACGATATTTGATTAAAGGTTTTTCTATGTATCCGATTTTATTATATATAGCTGCAGATACAGCCATCATTTCATCATGTAATGTTGCATAAAAAGAATAGGGGAAAGGTATGCAGTAAGGGATAAAAGAGGCGCGAATCGCTGTTGTTGCTCCTGTAATCCTGGCAGAAGTGTTTAAAATATCATATGCAAATCCATCGTCAAATAATTTTTTATTTTTTTTATCCCAACCGATAGTTTGAAAAAGGTCTTTACGGTAGCTGTTAATATCGGAGTTATTGATTAAAACGGCATTTGTAAAAACAAAGTCTTTATCTTTATTATCTATAAAAAAATTGCAAATGATTTCTACTTTATCGTTCATCCATATGTCGTCTTGATCCGAAAGAAAGATTATATCAGATGAACAAAGGCTAATAGCCTGTTCAAAATTTCTCATATATCCTAAATTAAACGGATTCTTGATGAATTTCATTTTTATGTATGGGTTGTTCTTTATAAACTGATTGATTATCTCACTTGTTGAATCAGTAGAGCCATCATCACAGATTATTATTTCATCTACCGGTTTTGTTTGGTTAATAAATGATTCCAATTGTTTTGATAAATATTTAGAACCATTGTAAGTACATATTGCTACAGACGTCGTCATCTTAATTTCTTGTTAACTTGATTGTATTTTTTTGCGGTTTTGTGTTTGCTACATACTCAATACTACAATGGGCAAAAGCGTGACATACCTGTTTCGGAGCGTCGCCGATTCGTTGACATAGCTGCTCTGTTTGAACTTTGGCGATAATCGGCCGGTTTGTCCGTACGCCGGTTGTACTGTGATCATCAGCCCGGTGCAGGCCGAGGCAAGGAATAAGGTTACTAAAAATATCTTCATGATGTTAGAAATAAAACCGCAAGATGTGGTAAATATGATGAATTAACATCCTGATTTGTTCCAATAAATTATGTTTTCCGGTCAAAATACCTGATAAGCCCTATACTGTCAGAAGTTGTAAACCAGATAACAGTATTCGCTATGGGGCCGGTACTTAAAAAAGAACGTTCAACCCTTGTCGCATTTGGATAAAAATGTGTATTACCGCCATTAATATGTTATAGTTGTTTGCGCCCCTGTATATCCGGCGCCTTCAACATATCCTCCATGCCAATTGTTGTTATCAGCCGAATTTTCAAATTCGTCCCACGTATATGGATTCCCTGAACTTCCATTTCCTCCTCCCATCATTCTTTCCTGTTCGCTTTTTTCGATAGTGTCTCATATTGGTTGATAGTATTTTGTATATTATTGATAATAAGATATATAATCCTCCTAATCATACAATCCATGACACTACCAAATAATCAATCCGTATTCTCATCATCGAACCAAAAAACATGCCTTATCTCCGAAAGATAATTGTCAAAATCCTTGATGCTCTCGTCGGTCATCACAAAATACAGGAATACATCCAGCCCATTCCTTGAAAAAACAACTGTTCTTCCGCATGTATATTTGTTTTCACACCTCAGTCCTTCGAAATCCAACGGATAGACTAACATGTAATCCGCATTGAAAAGAACTTTGGCGCTATCCCGGGGATAATGGGTCACCATCATCTTCAGGTCTTCTATCTCCTGTTCCGAAGCCGATACGCCTCTCTTTCCATACTTGAAGTTACTCTTAATACGATTATATGACATAGAGGCTATGTCTCCAAATAAATCCTTCCTTTCTTTTATCATTCTACCATAACGAACTGTACTTACACCTGATAAATAAATAAGTATTCTACATTTACCATTGAGATGCTCCAATTTGGCGTCCAACAGTTTAAGTCTTCTTAAAGGGCAGGATTCATTATCACAATCGTATATCCTACCGCCGTATGTTCCACCATCAGTCTTAATAACATTATATTGCTCAAGGGCGGTAAATGTCATCCCAATTAGTTTTATTTTTTCTTCAAATGTATATACCGGCAGTTTAGCCAGTTCCTTTAAATCTTCATCGGTAAAAACAGGCCGTTGAGCTTTCACTCCCAATGAAATAATGACTAAGAAAAAAATAATATAACGCGCCATTTCTGTTCTCATTATTCCACAACTATTGTATGTTAACATAATATCCCGACTGGGAATTATTAAGCTCGAATAAGTTGATGCTTCCATACTCATCACTTCGAGGATCGAAGACATTAACAACGTCACCCGTATAATCTATAACAACTACTGCATGCCTGGTTCCGGCAACTCCTTCCCAACCCGAAACGGTTGTGGGATCAAAAACCAATACTTGAGACGAACAATAAGAGCCATTGGTGACATAGCCTGAAACATAACTCGTCGCATCATAATAATTACCGCTAAATGCATAATTGTTCGCGTTAAAACCATTGCCATAATATTCCATGGCTAACGCCACTGCCGCGCTTGCACTATAATTTCCCCCGCAACTTTTTACATATGCCATGCATCTCCACCAACAATCATTTTGATCATATGCATAAATATTTGCTTGCGCCCCTGTATACCCGGCGCCTTCAACATATCCTCCAGACCAGTTGTTGTTATCAGCCAGATATTCATATTCGTCCCACGTATATGGATTCCCTGAACTTCCATCTCCTCCTCCTAACATTCTTTCCTGTTCGCTTTTTTCGATGATTGGCATTATCTCAGCCATTTCAGCAA
>JAIROC010000013.1 GCA_031257735.1 Bacteroidales bacterium
CGTATTGCAAACGTCAGCATGACCGGCGAGTGGGAAAACGCTTTGGCTCAAATTGAACACGGTCAAATGCAGCCGGAAACATTTAGCAGGGCGATTGAAGTTTATACCCGACAAATCACTGCGGAGTTGCTGGAAACAAAGATTGCCGTTGCAGATGAAAACTCCTGTCTTTGTCCGAAATGCAAGACAGCGCAGGTGCGATTTTATCCCAAAGTCGCAAAATGTACGGACACGGATTGCGGATTGATTGTTTTCCGGAATAAAAGCGAAAAACAGTTGTCCGACAAGCAGATTACGGACTTGCTGACCAAAGGCAAGACCGGAATAATCAAAGGTTTTAAAAGCAAAAACGGAAAATCGTTTGATGCAGCGTTGAAATTTGACAGTGATTATCAGGTGGTTTTTGATTTTCCGGAGCGAAAAGAAAAAAAGTAGTTTTGTTCCTGATTACGGTCTTCTAAAAAATAAAAGATTGAAGATATTGCATTACAGAGCGTTCAATTCGGCTGACAGTGTCAGCCGAATTGATATCTTTTTCAGATGCCGTGTAAGCAGTAAACAGGTGTCCCTTACATTTTTCCCGGAATCGTTCTGAAATCAGGGTTTCGATGTCTGTTGAATTATCAGGTCAGAAGGTATATCTTTTGTAAAAACGGACAATTTTGAGGTATTTTTCGCGAATTTCACAATTACACATCAAATATTTACTTTGTGCATAATATTGTTAATACACATAAAAACAGAAATTTAGCATATTGCAATCCCATTCGCGTTACAAAAGTTGATAATGCACATAAAAATAGGCATTTTGAGATGTCATTAGACTGTTCATGTTACAAAAAGGTGCTATTCAGAAGATTTCTCTTGTTTTGCGTATTTCTTTGCATTACTTTTGCATCGTTATTTTAAGTATAATTTTTTAAATTTTTAAACAATGACAAAAGTAAATGAAACGAAGTCTATAGACTTCATTAATGAACCAACAGAAATGTCTGCTTTCAGCATGAAAGACATCGTTGGAGGTAGAGAATAAACCACCTATACACATGAGTAAAGAAACAGAATCTGATGTAATTAAATTTATTAACAAACACGAATTGGTTTGCAAGGTGAATATAACTTGGTACGGTGGTGAACCTCTACTCAAATTCGATTCCATTCAACGAATTTTATACGGTTTTGAACACAATACTAATAAAAAATTAGGGTTACATACTATGACTACAAATGGTTATTTATTGGATGAAGAAAAATGTATATTTTTTCAAAAGTATCCGTTATTTAACGTTCAAATAACTATAGATGGAAGCAAAGAAACTCATGATAAGAGAAGAACATTGATACCCAATATTCCAACTTATGATACAATCATTGAGAATATAGACAGATTTAATTACTATAATCCGGATACTTATGTTCAGATTCGCACAAATTTGGATCACTCAAATATCGACACTTTTCCCTTATTACTTAAAGAATTTAATGCAAAATGGAAAAATAAAGGACGAAAAATAATTGCATATCCTGCCTTTGTTAAAGATTATTCAGATGGTTGCAAAAGTAATTGTTTATTGGTAAACAGATCACAAAGATTAGATTTTTATGTAGATTTACATAAAAAACACGGATTTGATATTTCTTTTTATCCGAGCCATTGTGTTGGCGGTTGTGGTGCAACGGTTTTAAACTATTATATTGTAGGTCCCGAAGGCGAACTATATAAATGTTGGAATGATTTGGGAGCAAAAAAAGCAATTGTGGGATATTTAAATAGCGATAAAATTGTTAATTTTGATTTACTTACTCGTTATATGGGAGGTATTAATATGATGGATAGTCAAGAATGTCTTGATTGCAAATTACTTCCTATTTGTGAAGGCGGCTGTATATGGGAACGGCATAAAAATCTATACGAAGGAAAAGAATATGATTACATTTGTCACACAAGAAGAGCGGATATTAATACTACATTTGAAATTCACTATGAACAGAGTATGCTCAAAACGCAACAAAATTCATAAATAATTGAAATAATACAACTATATATGAGAATATTATTTGTGTTTTTTTTTGCATGTTTATGCAAAGTATCAATACTTACTGCACAAGTTAAGTTAGAAGGCAAAATTACAGATGAAAAAGAACAATCCGTAACAGCGTATAATATAACCGTTTTAAACAGGATTGATTCGTCGTTTCTTACAACGAAACAATTCACAACAGACACATTTTCTATTGAAATACCATCGTTGCAATGTCTGATAAAAATTTCGAGTTTCGGTTTTAAAGAAATATTCGTATCGCTTCCCGAAAATCAAGATTCGGATAGAATAAATTTGGGAACGATACTTTTACCTCAGATTTCTCACAATCTTGATGAAGTGGTGATTACAGGCAAAAAACCGTTTATGACTATGCAAGGCGACAAGGTGATTTATAACATCGAAAATTCAACTGTCAGCAATGCCGGCACGGCAATTGACCTCCTGAAACAAACTCCATATATCATTGCTGACCAGGATGATAATATCACTGTTGCAGGAAAAGATAAAACCATGATTTTAATCAACGGCAAACGACTCAGAAATAATGAAGAATTGCAAGTAATTAATTCAGCACAAATCAAACAGGTCGAAATCATCGAAAATCCATCGGCAAAATACGAAGCCGAAGGACATGCCGTAATTAACGTCATTCTGCGTAAAATTATGAATCAGGGTTTGACGAGTTCCGTTTATACAGGTCACAGACAAGGAAAAGAAGGAACCCAATTCTTAAATCCCGAAATATCGTATCAGGTAAACAAACTGCGATTTTGGGGAAACTTTGGAGTTGAATTATATCGAAGCGGAGGAAAAGGCGAAGACTGGATAAAATATGAAAAAGAAGATTATTTATTCAAGTCATATTCTTACGATCTACATCTGAAACGAGAAGCTACAGACTTTACATACAATACCGGTATTGATTATAATTTCAACGCATCCAATACTTTGGGCATTTATTTAGACGGATATGCGGGAAACAGCAAAAGAAAAAGAATTACGAATCTGGAAAGAGAAAAAAATGATTTAAAATATCCGACTTTGCAAAATGAGACTTACGAAAAGTATAAGCCTCAACTAAATTCCACAGGAATAAATTATTCATACAATGGCAAATCGGGCAGTAAAGTAACATTCATGGGTGATGTAACTAATTATATATCAAAAACGGATAACGATATATCAGAAACAAACCTGACCTCGCTATACGTAAACGAAATGAAAAACTTTTCCGACGCAAAATATAATCTGTATTCTGCACAAATCGACGTCGAAATTCCAGTATCAGATAAAAAAAATAAATTGGAATTTGGAGGTAAATTTGCATCCATAAACAACGACAATAATTTTCTTTTTGAAAGATTAACAGCACCAAATCAATGGTTGGTAGATTCGACATTTACAAGCATTACAAGCTATTCGGAACAAATTTTAGGAGCATACGCACTTTGGTTGGGAAACATCAAAAAATGGCAGTATTCAATGGGTTTCCGCGTCGAAAATATTTGGATTGAAAACATGTCGGACAATGAAATTATTTATAAAAACAGTGATTTTCAATTTTTTCCAAATATTTCGGTTACTCGTCCGACTGAAAATATGACATACCGGCTCAGTTATACGCGTCGTATAAGTCGCCCAAGTTATTCAGCTATGAATAACAACTTTATTTATATTGACACTCTTTCCGTTCGCAAGGGAAATCCTTTTTTGTTACCAACTATATATAATACAACGGCTTTTAATCTGTTATATCGAAAAAAAATAAATATAAGTATATCGTATTCGTACATAGAAGCCCCACGTGACCTATTGTATATTAATGACAAAGAAAATATTGAACATCATACTATATTGCACACAAATGTAGAAAACACATGGTCGGCTAGCATGAATATGAGCGGAAGTTTCAGGTTCGGAAAATGGAGTACTCAACCATTTGCTTCATTTTCGTATGGTCCGGTACGAATCATTGATGACGAAATCGTTTATACTTTTCGCAATCCCGGATATACCATTAGAAGTATCAATCAAATAGAATTATCTGAAAATTACACGATAAACGCCGGAATTGCATATATTCAACCAGCTATGAGTTTCAAAAAATTCGGCGAACAATTGGATTTTGATTTGGGATGCACAAAAAAATTATTACAAAACAGGCTGATTCTGCAGGGATCAGCAAAATATGTTTCCAAAATATGGTCGCAGGAACATAAATACAGTTACAAATACACTTTCTTAACATGGGAAGGAAATACTTATGGCTTATCATTTGTCATAAGTGCAAGGTTTTATCTAAACAATAACAGTAAGTCGGTCAAAAAAAATAAAACAAGTAGCGAAGACGAGAAGAATAGATTTTAAACAGCAATATAATATAATGTATGGAATTGGTGCACAAAAGAACATATTATCATATACAAAGAGAAAAAATATGGAATATAAATGAGGAACATTTTGCCGGTAATAACAAAAATCGTTATTGTTCATTTTTTGATTCGTGCGGACAAAATTATCAGGATGCAAATTCTGGTGTTTTATTTCCACCTACTGAAGTAGCCGATTATATTTTAGATTATCTTATAACAGGGAAAAAAGATGCTGAAATAGCACATACTTTTTCATACAATCCAATTACTGTGGTTCGTTTGCTTAGAGATATTGTATGGAATAATGCCCGATATATAAGAGAAACAGTTTTTGAAGAAGTACGGCAGGAATTTTTCCCTTCTTATCCGTCACGACAAAAAGGGATATGGGTTATCTCCGATAAAAAATACATCCCATACTGGTATAAAAAATTAGGAATGAATCGGGATAGCGTGATTTTTGAATTGGAACTCACAGGTAAAATTCATGAGGCAAACCATGCAAGCATCAGATTAACAACAAATTCTCTTAATTTCATCAGAAAACAAGCGTTTAAATATTGGATAGGTGATGATATTATTGCAAATAAAGAAATCGGATATGAATGTATTTTTGAAGGTTTTGTTTTAGTCAAACGGATTATTTCAATAGAAGAATGTCTGCGAGAGAGTATTCAAAATACAAATGTACAATTTGAAATTTCCGCAAATATATTGAGAAATTTTTCTGATTTACCAAAGTGGATGAAACTTCGACTTTCAAAAGAATTATTTGCCCCGGATATGGTTTATTCTATGCATGGAATTGCGCATACAACAAGAGTTTTATTCGGAACAGTCTTATTAATTCACTATATACAGGATATTTCCGAAGATATAAAAGAAGCCATTTATTATGCTGCTATTATTCATGACTTGGGAAGAACAAACGACGATAAAGATTTTACGCATGGAGCTGATTCGGCAGAATTATATTGTTCAAAAATAGAACAGTTCGTATCGGATAAAAGCCTTCAAACGCAAATCTTAAACGCAGTCAAATATCATTCGCTGGATGATTCGTTATGTCCCCAGGAAGAACAAAACATTATCTGGAAAGTCTTAAAAGATGCCGACGCCCTTGATAGAGGCAGACTCTCTATAGCATGCGACAAATCATTTTTACGACTTGATATTTTCAAATCGGAAACAGGAGACAATATCATTGATTTCACTAACCGATTATCTCTATATTCAGAAAATCTGACATGGAATAATCCTTATGATGAGTTGATTAAATGCATTACTGAAAATTCGGACATTTTAAATATTAAAATCCTTTAATTTAATGAGTTTTCCATTTTATCGTCAACATGATGCAATGGATTGTGGACCTACATGTCTGCTTATAATAGCAAAACATTATGGCCGCAATTATGAATTAGACTATCTTAAGTGTCAGATTGCAATGTCGCGACAGGGAGTCTCTTTGTTAGACATTGCTTATATTGCTGAAAAAATAGGACTTAAAACAAATTCCGGACAGATTACCATTGAACAATTAGTAAAAAAAGCGCTTTTACCCTGTATTATCCATTGGAACCAAAACCATTTTGTTGTTTTATACAAAATAAAAAAGAATAGAGGACGCCTCATTTTTTATATATCTGATCCGGGAAAGGGATTACTCCATTATGCAAAAAATGATTTCCTAAAACACTGGATAAGTACTCAAATTAATGGACAGGAAAAAGGCGTTGTTTTATTGCTGGAACCAATGACAGCATTTTATCAACTCAACAATGAAAACATCCGCCCTGAAAGTAAATTCAAATTTCTATCGAACTATTTTTTGCGATACAAATTTTTTTTTGTACAATTACTCGCAGGATTATTAATCAGCAGTTTACTATTATTGATTTTTCCGTTTCTGACACAATCCATAGTCGATAATGGAATAGGAAATAAAGATATAGAATTTATATGGCTGATACTTTTAGCTCAATTGATGTTAATCACAGGCAGAACAAGTATTGATTTCATCAGGAGACGTATATTGCTTCATATTAGTGCAAGAATCAATATTGCATTAGTTTCTGATTTCTTTATCAAATTGATGAAACTTCCAATGGCTTTTTTTGATACAAAACTGTTGGGCGACCTACTACAGAGAATAGATGATCACAGTAGAATTGAACGTTTCCTTACTGCCCAGTCTTTAAACATGATATTTTCGTTTTTCAGCTTTATTATCTTTGGTATAGTATTGATTATCTATAGTATTCAATTATTTGTTGTATTTTTGACAGGAAGTATTGCTTATGGAATATGGATACTTTTTTTTCTCAAACGCAGAAGAACACTCGATTATAAGCACTTTGAACAACAATCTATCAATCGTAGTGCAACTTACCAGTTAATCAATGGTATGCAGGAAATCAAACTACAAGGTTGCGAACAGCGGAAACGTTGGGAATGGGAAGATACGCAAGCCGAACTCTTCGATATAAATATGCAGATATTATCGCTCCAACAAACACAAGAAGCGGGAAGTATATGTATCAACGAGATAAAAAACATGCTTATTACCGTCTTAGCTGCAACGGCTGTGATATATGGAAATTTGACTTTAGGCATGATGCTTTCCGTTCAATATATTATAGGTCAACTAAATTCGCCTGTTGAACAGATAATGAGCTTTATTTATCAATGGCAAGACGTTGGTATCAGTCTTGAACGAATGAGTGAAATTCATAATAAGAAAGAAGAAGAAAATAAGGAAAGAAGAATTAAAGCGTTACCAACAAATAAAAATATAATTATTAAAAATTTATCCTTTAGATATGCTGGAGTTTTGTCAGAAAAAGTCTTGGATAACATCAATCTGGTAATACCCGAAGGCAAAGTTACTGCCATTGTAGGAGCAAGCGGTAGCGGGAAAACAACATTAATAAAACTATTATTAGGTAATTATTCCCCTACAGATGGCAGTATTCATGTAGGAGAAGTCTCTTTAAACCAATTTAATCTCGTGTGGTGGAGAACACAATGTGGAGCAGTCATGCAGGATGGTTTCATCTTTTCTGAATCAATTGCCCGGAACATTGCTATATCTGATGATAAAATTGATATTCAAAAACTTAGAAAATCGGCTAATATAGCCAATATTGACGAATTTGTGTCTAATCTGACATTAGGATACAACACTGTCGTTGGACAGGAAGGTCAAGGCATCAGTCAGGGACAACGACAACGCTTGTTGATTGCCAGAGCAGTTTACAAAAACCCACAATTCATCTTTTTGGATGAAGCAACTAACGCTTTGGACGCCAATAATGAAAAAATTATTCTCGAAAATCTAAATGATTTTTATAAAGGAAAAACGGTTATAGTTGTTGCTCATCGCTTAAGTACGGTCAAAAATGCGGATCAAATTATTGTATTAGACAGCGGAAAAATTGTAGAACAGGGAAGTCATGAAACTTTAAGCAAATTAAAAGGAAAATATTATCAATTAGTTAAAAATCAATTAGAATTGGGAGATTGACAAATGAATGACAAAGATATGGAATTACGTAGTGAAAAAGTACGAAACATTGTCGGACAAATACCCTCATATTTTCTACGTACAGGTATTTTTATAATTTCCATCACAATATTCTCTTTATTATTAATTTCTTGTCTTATTTCTTACGAAGAATATGAAATTGTTTTATCCGAATTACATTGTCGTCCGGCATATCAAACAGGTCAGATGTTGGAGAATGGTAATTTTTATATTACTGTTTCCCATGAAAACATTCACGAGAAACAATGTGCAGGTTATATTAAAGATGGAAAAGATTCTATAATTAGACTTTATTCTCATGTAAATGGAAAAATAACATATAACTGTAAGACTGGGGATTATTTGAAAAAAAACGATATTATTTTTTCGATAATTCCTGATACAATAGCCCAAGTTTTAGCCGTTTCTTACATTGCATCTGATAAAATTTGTAAAATAAAAATAAATCAAAACGTTATTCTTTATCTCGCAAATGGTAATAATGTTAAAGGATATATCTCGTATATTTATCCTATTGTAATAGCTGACAGCATAACAAATAATTTGAATTATAAAGTAGAAGCGATACTTAATTATGATAAAAATATAGACCTGTCTCAAATAGAAGTAACACATAAGATGAAAATATTAGTCTCAAAAAAAACACTCCTAAAAAAGATATTGTCGTTGTGAGAGAAAAGCGCTATTTTTTATTAATTAATTAGTTTTTGTGCCGTAAATGGTATCATATCGCCACAAGTTCCTCTTTTTGTGCATACCTTACATTTTTCACAGGGTAAGGATTTTCTATTGAGAGTTTCCATTCTGTAATTAAAACTGTCCTTCAGATATCGAGAAACTGTATAACAAATTTCATTTATTGTTTTTATTTCTATTGTTTTATTTTTGGTACAATATGATAACATGTATCCTAAATTAATTATTCCGCTTCTACTGTATTTGAAAAAAATCAAAGGAAGATTTTCTGCAAATATTTTTAACGGAACATCTACACAAACAGGTATTTTAATGTTAGATATTATTATTTCGGAATAATGAGAATCTGCATGAATTTCTACTATTGTTTCATATGAATAGAATTTCCAAGCATTTTTAACTTTTATTCCCAGTTCGGTTCTGTCGAATATAACATGTAAATTTATTTTGTCCATAGCTCTTATTTATCTTATTTTTATTTATATATCACAAACATATTTATCTAATTATATTATTATAATTATACAAAAGTATTACATTAAAATGTATTTTTTCAAAAAATCTCCCGAATGGTACCTTTTTATCTCCCGAATGGTTTATCTTCCTTATCTTTTTTCCTCAAATGTTGCAAATTCCGATATTCTTCAATTCGTCGGTAACAATCTGTTGAGCACGTTTTTTTCATTTCTTCGCCGCCAACCCCTGCCACCACGCCGCCAACCCCTGCCACATCTCTGAAAACATGATCTTTCAATCGAAATAATCCCCACCTTTGCCGTTTAAAATAAAAGTAAAGAAAAAATGAACGGTAAAAACGCAATTCCGGATATATCATATTTCCGGCTTTCCCTGATGGACTTTCTCCGCGAAAGTCATCCCGAATTACTTACAGATAACGCTTTTATCTCTGCGCGAGCGGAAGCGGCAGCGGAAACATATTCCCAAGACATTCAGGGCGGCGGCAATCACATTGAAGCCGCAGAACAGGCAAATGCCATTCTCTTTGTCGGCTTGCATTTCTCCAAACATGATACGCTTGTCAATATCCTGTGGAATGAATTTGCAAATGTAATTCCGGAAGACGAAGCCAAGTCGTGGGCAATCCGCCTGTTTCCGGAATGTGAAAACGTATTTTCTCAATATTTCCTCACAGACGATTTTGCGTATGAACCTGAATACGAACTGCTTTACACGGAATTAACCGGCGTGATCGCCATTTATTTTGAGGAGCATGGCATACAATAAGAAAGCGCATTTGCAGACGAATATCGAAGCGATTCGTATTGCTTTTGAGTTAGATAAAGAAAAACGCAGAGCGACGGAAGCGGAGCGTGCCATTTTGCAGCAATACAGTGGTTTTGGCGGACTTAAATGTATCCTTAATCCGGCGCAGAGCGAAGTAGACAAAGCATACTGGACAAAATCCGAAATGGATTTGTTTCCAATGGTTTC
>JAIROC010000035.1 GCA_031257735.1 Bacteroidales bacterium
GATTGCTTGAGGCATAATAACAATATTTAATGGATTTTAGATTTTACTGCAAATCTAATAAAAATGTTTCAATTAAAAAAACAGGACACTTTCATTTCCCAACAACTTTTTTGTTTCTTGCTTATTTTTAAGATGCTATATTTTACAGGTCGGGAACTCTGTTGTTTATATAGATAGTCGAAAAATTTACGGGAAAATAGTTGGATAGTATAATAATTTGTATTTACTTTATCGCGAAAAAAATGATTTTCCGGAGAAGTCAATCGGGGATTTCTATCCTTTGGTAAAGTCAAAAAGTGATAAAAGAGTTTTTAGAAGTCCTCATAAAATTATAAATGACATGAAGAAATTAGGTAAAATCAAATTGAATCAATTAAGCAAAGATGAATTGATTCAACGTGAGATGAGCGCTTTAAGAGGGGGAAATTGTTGTTGCACTTGTGACTGTTCATGTACTTGTTCATGTAACGAGTTGATAGCTAATAATCTTACTTCTATCAATGCAGACCGAAACGGAAATAATAATGCTGACATATGTAAGATTAATCCAAGTGTTAGTGAGTATTATTCAGTCGCCGGCTATTATTAATAGCAACAACCGTGTAACGACCAGTTACGTAATACGAGAGAAGTTGCAATCCAGCGATTATGTATCGCATCGTTTTTTTACAATGACGATGTGATGTTGACATGAAACGAACATGCAAAACGGCTTGCGCCAAAGAGTTATGAACATGCTGTGAGTTCTATGTTACCATAGTGTTAAAAAATAAATAATGTACACATAAAATTAATAATATAAATTATTCTATTTATTATAATTATCTGAATTAATGATAGAAACGTTCATTCATGCTACGGAAAACGACAATTTGTACATATACGATGACCAACATAGGTTATCTATGTTAGTGCATCCTGAATTTGTAAAGGCATATAAAAAATCAACCGAAGCCCATCCGTATTATTTGAAAAAATATGCGTATTTAAGAGATCGAGGCTTCTTCGCAAATCCTAAACTTGCAAACTTTGAAAAAATAGACGAGTTAATAGTAAAAGAAGGCATCGTTCACTCGCAACAAATTGTGTTTGAAATTGTTGATTATTGTAATCTAAATTGTACATATTGCGGATTTGGAGAATTATATGAAGGATTTGATGAAAGAACCGGGAAAAAAATAAATATGCGTCAGGCAATTAATTTACTGAAATATATTTTTGAACATAAACCCAAAAATAAAAAAAGTAAACTAAGTATAGGTTTTTATGGAGGCGAACCGCTATTGAACATGGATTTTGTCAAAAGGATAGTAGAAGTTGCCAATCAATTAAACAATGAAAAAGAGCTGGAGCTTGTATATACCATGACAACTAATGGTACACTGGTACACAAATACATTGATTTTTTAGTTACAAATAAATTCAATTTGCAAATCAGTTTGGACGGGGACGAAAAAAACCATAGTTATAGAATTTATAAAAAGAACAATAAAAACTCTTTTCAAGAAGTAATTGAAAATGTCGACATGATCCAAAGGAATTATCCGGATTATTTTTCTACAAATATAGGCTTCAACGCTGTTTTGCACAACAGAAATTCGGTAAAAGAGATCTTCGAATTTATTTATAAGAAGTATTCTAAAATTCCCATGATTTCAGAATTAAACATGAATGACATAAATCCTGATAAACAAGAATTTCTTGAGAAAATGTATCATAGCAAGAGAAAAAGTGAAACCGAATTTCAAAATAAACAATCAGATATGCTACATATAGTACACGGTGAATCATCCGCATTTAACGAATTAAAAGACTTCTTGAGACATTACTCAGTCAATTTTTATGTTTCAAGTATACTAGCTTCGCTGTATAACATAGAAAAGTATTTACCTGCCAGTACTTGTTTGCCTTTCTCTAAAAAAATATACCTTACTATTCATAATAAACTCTTGCCATGTGAAAAAATTAACTACGCATACTCCATTGGAAAAGTGAATAAAAATGTAGAGATTAGTATTCCGGATATTATGCGGCAATACAATTTTTATTATAATCATTTAAAGAAGATTTGCCAAACTTGTTATGCTTACCGATTTTGTGGAATATGTCTTTTTCAAATAAAGAATATAGGGCATTGCGACTCGGAGGAATTGGTTTGTGACAATTTTCAAGATCAAAAGGCTTTTAAAAACAAATTGTTTCGTATTTTTTCTTTCGTTGAAAAATACCCGAATGATTTTTTTCAAATATTAGAAAATATAATAGTCGAATGACATCCATGAAAACTTCTATTGATTACTGGTTCACTATTGAACCATACGTGTTTATTGGAATAGCAAAAGAACATGTATTATTGTATAATACCCTTGATGGAGTAATTTTAGAATCAGATAAGGCAGAAGTTATTGAACTATTGCAAGAAACGCTTAAAGAAGATAATTGTGGTGTTGTTTTGCTAACAAATGAGCGATATAAACAAAAAGAGGTCAAAGATTTTATCAGCAAACTTCGTGAAAAATACATGGGTGATATCATTGACATCTCTTTATCTAATGGTAAACCTGTCCAATTGTTGCCATTTTATAATTTTCCGGAAAAGCATGAAATATACAAAAAACATAATTTTTCCTCTTTTAAGAATGTATTGAAAAATCTATCCAAAATCAGTATTCATATTGACAGTACAACAAACATTGCAAAACTTATTTCTTTTTTGAATTCAATACCGGGTACCCCATCATTTAATATAGTTGGAAATGTTTCGGAAGCTGAACAATATGATAAATTACTTTCATTTTTAAATGAACATCCTTCACCGAAAGATATTTCTTGTTCGTATCTGAATATTATACCGTTACAACCGACTTTTGAAAATAATTTTTCATTTCAGATATTGGTTAAACTCCCAATAGATATGAAACAATGGAATCATTCCAGGCAGCTATTGCTTAATCAGGCTTTACCGGTTGAATATGTTTTTGACATATCATCCGATGAACATTATCTGCAAGTGGAACAACTTGTCGAAAAATACCGGATTGAAAAATACCGATTAAACCCTGTATATACCGGATACAATTTTCGTTTTTTTGAAGAAAATGTTTTTCTCACCAAGGAAGATATCTTGTCCACCTCTATGTCGATAAAAGATATTTTTGCTCGCCAAGTGATGAATATATATGACTTTGGTAAAATCAACATCATGCCCAATGGCGATGCTTATGCCAATCTAAACTACCCGGTATTAGGAAATATTTTTAATGACAATATTTATGAAATAGTACAAAAAGAAATTGATGAAGGTAACTCATGGCTTCGTATCCGCAATCAGGCGCCATGCACTGATTGTGTTTATCAATGGCTTTGTCCATCTCCATCCATTTATGAAATTTCTATTGGACGTCCAAATCTTTGTCACGTAAAAAAGTAATTTAAAATTCAAGAGAAATGAATAGATCAGGTTCTATTATAGTAATTATTCTGTTGTTAGCAGTGATGGCGGAAAGCAAAGGGCAAAGACAAGCAGGTAGCGGAGATATTATTACTGTTGATGTTACGAAAAGTTATCTATCCAAAAAGGAACTGATTCTTCAGGATTTTACGGATGTGGAATACGTTGCGTTGGAAACAAATGATGATTTTGTTAATCAAGGTATTGTGATGGATGTAGGTAAGAAAATCATATTAGTAAGAAACTTAATTAACGACGGGGATATTTTTGTCTATGACAGAACAGGAAAAGCCTTAAGAAAGATAAACCATAAGGGGCATCAAACCAGCAAAGAATATACAAACATTTTAGGGATTACACTTGATGAGGACAATAATGAAATGTTTGTTAACGATTATAGTACAAGAAGAATCCTGGTATATGACTTATACGGAAAGTTTAAACGAAGCTTCAAGCACAAGGAAAACGATGGGAATCAATATTTTACCTGTTATACTTCAATATTCAATTATGATAGAGATAATCTGATTTGTTATGATGAAAACAATGACGTAAGCAGAACATTTGTTATTATATCCAAAAAGAATGGGAGTATTACTAAGGAAATTAAAATTCCATTTATTAAAAAACATATACCATTAACGCTAAGATCAAAAAATGGGACACAATATACTTCAGTAAGTCCCAATCTATTAAAAACAATTATCCCTTTCAAAGGTAATTGGACGTTAGTGGAGCTTTCATCAGATACCGTATATACTTTTTTACCGGATGATTACAACTTGCGCCCGTTTCTTGTAAGAACTCCATCTATCCAATCCATTGATCCGAAAGTTTTTCTTCTATTGAGTTTTTTTTCCGACCGTTATTATTTCATGGAAACCATGAAATATGTATATGACTGGAATACACGTACGGGATTACCCAGAACTTCTTTCATGTACGACAAGCAGGAAAAAGCCTTTTTAGGATATACTGTTTACAATGGCGACTATACGACTAAAAAAGAAGTATTAATGAATGCATTTAGACCGGTGAATCACGGAATCGAATCATTGCAACGTTTAGAAGCCTACCAACTTGTTGAATCTTACAAGAAAGGGGAACTAAAAGGAAAATTGAAAGAAACTGCCGCAACATTGGACGAAGATGACAATCCGGTGATTATGTTGATAAGGCATAAGAAATAAGTGAAAAGAACAAACTATAACGGAAGATATATCGCTGCTGGAACGATTTGTATTGCCTGTAAAGAAAATATTAAAGGAAAGTGTATATGAAACCGAACAATGAACTTTTACAGCGTATTGCACGCTACCTGATGCTGCATGGTAGCTTTATAGACAATACCGGGCTATTGAGCGGGAAAACGGGCATTGCGATATTTTTCTATCACTATTCCCGCTATACGGGGGAAAAGATATATGACGATTTTGCAGGGGAATTGATAGATGAGATATACAGTGAAATTCATGTAAATACTCCCTGCGATTTCAAGGACGGACTTTGCGGCATTGGCTGGGGTATGGAATACCTGATACGGAATAATTTCGTTATTGCCGATTCCGATGAAGCGCCGGAAGATTTGGATAAACGGATTATGGAAAGGGATGTTCGGAGAATTACGGATTATTCGTTGGAAACGGGATTGAAAGGAATAGCCTGCTATGTAATAGGACGCAGGAAAAACAGGGATAATGAAAATCCATATATCGGACAGGGCTATATACAAGATTTGATTGAAGAGAACGCCAAAGTCATTGTATTTGCCGGACGGTTGGATGAAGTAAAAGGCCTTGGCGGTTTGATAAATGCCTTTAAAAGAATATTGGCGACTCATGCGGATGCGCGTTTGTTTATTTTGGGAGACGGTGATTTTAATGTCCGGTTGAAAGAGGCTTCCGGCATTTGGGCAAAAATAACGTTTACCGGCCGTGTGGACAAAAAGACGCTCTATGAATTTTACGGTTTGGCGGATATGGGGGTTGTCTGTTCGTTGCATGAAGAATTTGGGTTTGTAGCTATTGAGATGATGATGCATGAATTGCCTCTTATCGTTACGGAAACCGGCGGTCTGGATGAAATAGCGGAAGATGGCATATCCGGCTTAAAAGTTCCGATATTAACTGTAAATGATAAACGGCAAGTGGACGTTAAATGTCTGACCGAAAAAATGGCCTTTTTATTAGATAATCCCGTTTATGCAAAAGAATTGGGAGAAAACGGAAGAAAGCGGTTTTTGGGAAAATATGACCTGCCTTTGTTTAAAGAAAAAATGATGAACCTGTATAATTCTGTTTAAAATGATGAAAAACCATCCCCTAATGTTTGATGTTCCTCCGTTCCTTTCTGCCCATCCGCTATTCCGGGAGTTTGGCATGTACTTATCCGCATTAATTGCCGGCTTATACGACAACGAATCATCCACAGAAGAAAATGGAGATACAATTGTTACTTTCTTAAGTATAAATTTATGCAAATCACAGCATTTCAACGCCATTGAAGTTTTTGGTGAAATCAGAGTGGAACGTCCGGATACGGAGGAATATCTTTCGAATGAGTTAAAGATGCTTGATTCCTATTGGAACTGGGAGTTTGATCCGGATGAACGGGAGACCGCTTCGGCATTTGTTTCATGGATGAACACAATAGATTCGGTCTATATACAATTTGGTGCGGGATACGGATTTTATGCAATGCTGTCCATTATTTACGCCCAATTAAATGTTGATATTATAAGGAGAGAATGTCTGCCGACTCTTTTGGAACAATGGGTTATGTCAAAAAACAGGGACGACGAACAAACGGATGATGTGAACATGCTTACGCTTTCTTTCTGTATAACCTGTAAAAACCGTTTTCATCAGATTGAAAAGACCTTGAAGCAAAATCTGGATGATAACCGGATGCATAAAGACCGGATTGAATTTATTCTGGTTGACTTCGGCAGTACGGATGGATTGCATGATTGGATATTGGAGAACTTCAAAGATGAAATAAGCGACGGCTATTTGAAATATTACTATACAGAGAAACTTCCTTTCTGGCATGCTTCCATTGCCAAAAATACCGCGCACCTGCTGGCGAATAATGAGATTTTAGTCAATTTAGACTGCGATAACTACACCGGCTATCATGGCGGAGAATTCGTTTTGCGGCAATTTTTGCAATACCCACGGGCAATGCTATTACATCAATTCGGAGGAAATGTTGAAGATGGTTCCTTTGGACGTATCAGTGTTCACCGTCATCGTTTTTTTGATATCGGAGGATATGATGAAAACCTGGAACCTATGTCCATGCAGGATAACGATCTAATTGCAAGATTACGTACAATGGGAATAAGGTATGTTTATTGTCCGGATGAACGATATAACAAAGCCATTCCCAACACCAAAGAAGAGAGTATTTTGTACACCGGATCTGAACTTAACTACGAAAATATGATTCTAAAAAACAGAGAAATCTCGAACAAAAACCTGTCTGAGGGAAAGTTTGCAGCCAATAACGGCAAGTGGGGTATACGAGAAAATATTTTTGATATCTACGGCAAGTACGTTTATATCAAATTATAAACCAACTCATTCAAAAATAGAATCTACTGCATATTGTGGATATGCTTGATCTAAATGGAGTCGTCACCAGTGAAGACATATCCAATTTCTGAAATCAATATGATTGTATGGTTATGTTGGCATACACAATGATAAATTCCCGAAATAAAGAAGTATATATCACGATGCCGACATAACTGCATTGCCAACATAAGGCAGGAGAAACTACCTTTTTTACGGAAACTATACGCGGATATAGAATTTATGATGATTAGCGGGTTTTTGCCGGAATAATTTTATATTTTTGCGCAATGAAAAAAACATCAAGGGCGCTACCGTAAA
>JAIROC010000081.1 GCA_031257735.1 Bacteroidales bacterium
AACAAAAAAACTGTTACTATAACTGCAGTCAAACCCCAATTGGTGTCGGTAGATGTTAAAGGTGATGATGTGCAAACAATTTATGATGTTGGAATGGAACCGGAATGGAAACTTGATCCCCCCCGAAAGGAACCTTTTTGTGCTGTTAAAAATGGGACAATAGAAATGCTTGCTAAGTTTAACGCAACAAAAAATCTGACTTTTCCGACAAACGTTAAAATTTGCGAACACGAAGATTATATTGAATATGCCGTTGAAAAGACATGGCAAAATTGGCCTAGTGAAGTACTTTTTGAGAATTTTGAAATGTCCAATAATGTTGCAATAGAGTCGACAAAACTCAATTGCCATTACATTGTCGTCGGAGCAACAAATGAAGCTGATATTCAAAATTGGCAAAATTGTGGAGCATCTTCTAATATTATTGCATATATTACCTGGGATTTCAAAAAATGCCCGGGTTCTGATTTCACCAAAGCACATATTTACTATGCTTGTTCAACCGCCCACGGCGCAACAACATTAGCGGAAATCGGGAATAAAATCGGACCAGATGCGGTTTCAAATGCTCGTTTTGGACCAGATATCATTACGCATAATCTGTCCCGAGTGTGGCGTCTGATTGACGAAAACAAAAAAGGCGATTGCGGTACACTTAGTACTCTAATGAAAGCGTCCATTCTACTTTTAGGCGATAGTTCCGCAGATGTAAAATTTGTTTTTTCAAGACATGCATCCTGGAATGGTCTTGTTAGTGATTCGGGGAGTCGCGTCAATAATGAGCGAAGATCAGGTGTCGATACTGAGCTCGGTTTTATGAATCCAGATTACAATTACTATGAAGGTTGTTGTAAGTTTCAGGGAAAATGGTGGATGGGCGGGTTAGGTACTTCAAAAAATAGTGCCTATGACGTATTGATGTATGTTTCTGCTCCCAATAATAGTTCCACAGGTAAAAGACAAGTTTGGTATGACTTACAAAGTACTCCGGTTTCCTATCCGTCTGGCACTCCCTAAGTCTGATCGTCAGAGTTTTTTCTATTTTCATATTACAATAACATTGAAAGGACTATTATGTATTTTGCAATCAGAATATTTTTATCGGTATTATTTTTTTTATATTGCAGTTTATTTTTTGTAGCCTATTCTCAAGAGATGAAAAGTAATCATTTTATGTCACTTGGTGAAGATGTTCTTGAGAAAGGATACTTTCAGTTGATCACGAATGATTCTTGTCGCCCTGACATTTTACTTTTTTCAAAAAAACCATCAGACACCATTAAAGTTTCTATGCCCGAAATGTCAACGCTTATAAGAACACGGATAGAAGCGTTACTAATTAATTCATTAATTCCAGATATTGAATTTATTGAAAAAAATACTTTATTTTACTCTGTACCGGCTAAATCGGAAAAAATAACGATTACTAATAGTAATCGTGCTAATCCCTGGCAAAAAGGATATGACATTGCTTACCTTACTTATAAAGTGAATGAGTTATCCTTTTTATTGGCTTTTACGGGGACACATGCTTGGGGTTCAACTTATGTCTATATCAAAACAACCAATAAAGGAGAATCCGATAAAATAGATGAAGATTTATTATCAAAAATTCTTACAAAAGAGGCGTTAGATATGATCCGGTTTGTTGAACCGGGCGGTCCTGATGATTCTGTAATAAATTTTCCGCCCCCCATAATTCCTACTTATTTTATTTCACAAACTATTTGTTTAGTTAGAGCAGTTTGGTTTGGTAATACCGCGACACCATCAACAGATTATCGATTGAACGAATGGTTTTCGTATAGCAAAAAATCTATTGCATTACAAAAAGAATCTGAAACAAAAGAAATGATTCGTAAAAAGTTGATTACAGAATGGATGGAAAAATGTAAGAACCTTATCCTAACAGGGCAGGGACGTGCGGAGTTAATTGCCTTGATAGGTTCCGGTCATAGAGAAGCTGAATTTGAAGGCGACGTTTATCGTTATAAAAGATTTCGTGAATTACCTTATAACGCGTTACGAGAATATTATTCTAACTATAAGGACGAGAAAGCAGAAGAATTAGCTAGGTATTCGGCATGGTCACCGGAAAAGATTACCCCCGTTGAAGCAGAAGCATTACGAAAATTATTACAATCCGATGACAAGTCAGTTCTGGAATTCGCATTACTTCTTATTGAGGAAGGTCGAGGTCGAAGTCTTGTCGCTGACTTATTGAAATTGCAAGCCGATCAAATAGTTGCCCCACGTTTATTGTTGCGTCGTCGTGGAGTACCGCAACGTGTTTACCATTTTTTAGTTTATAAATTATTGGGTAAACTGGGCGATGGGCAAACCTTAAAAGTTCTTAAAGAACGCCTTAAAGATGATAAAAATTCTGAACCGGTTAAAGCCGATATAGAACTTGCGGTTGACGACATTCAGCGGCATATCGTTGCCCATCAACGCCAAAAACAAGCGTGGTTAGATTTACGGCGTTCGGTACGTGAAAAGAAAGTTTTCACTATCGGCGAGATCATTGATATGGACAAACCCGATCCGGA
>JAIROC010000180.1 GCA_031257735.1 Bacteroidales bacterium
TTTTTAAATAAGGTGTAAATAAGGTTTTATCTACCTCATTAATCATCCATAACAAACACGTTTTAAGGGATTTAATTGGCTTTGAACACCCTACCCGTAGGGACAAAATGTTGGTAGAAACAGATGAATACCTACCTTTCTTTCCTGTCCCGATAGGGACAGAATGTAAATCAACCTGATAATATCTTACATGGCGCACCTGACGGCGCGCTCAAGAGGAGAATAGCTGCTGCATTTTCTACCAACATTTTGTCCCTAACGGGACATTTTCCTTTATAATGACGCTTTTTATAAATGCCGTATTATGAGGCATAAAGCGTCATTGCATTTGTGTTTTTGAGAATCAAAACGATTACTCGCAATGACGGCATTGATTGTTGCGAAAATACTTTATAGACAGACACTAATTGGGGTTAAACCGTATGGCGAAAGGTAAAGAGTGAATTAATTTATCAAAAATATATCATAACACATAATCAATCATGTCGAACATTGATTCATAACGCTATGATTATCCGAAGACAGTAATTGTTTTTTCAGTATAAGGGGAAATATTTATTAAGAAATGAAAAAGGTAAGGAAATTTTTAGTATTTTTGCAGCCTGAAAAAAGATCGGGGTGTGGCGCAGTTGGCTAGCGTACTTGCATGGGGTGCAAGGGGTCGGAAGTTCGAGTCTTCTCACCCCGACGGATTATATGAAATGCCTAAGAAGGATTTTAGGCATTTTTTTTATTTTAAGGTTTGTTATAATATTTAGCATATATTAAAGAATCATTTATGAAAAAGATGGCAGTCATTGCTTTTGGAGGGAATGCTTTATTAAGAAGTGGACAAAAAGGGACGTATAATGAACAATTAGACAATGTTAAAGATACATGCAAATCAATTGTACATTTGATTAGACAAGGATATAATATCATTATCGGACATGGAAACGGTCCACAAGTAGGAAATGTAATGTTACAACATGAAATCACCAGTCGGGTAACAGATGTATTGGCAATGCCATTGGATTTTTGCGTTTCTGAAACACAAGGTTCTATTGGATATTTGATAGAACAGGGATTGCGTAATATTCTCTTTGAACATAGCATTAAGCGTAATGTTGTTGGCATTATCACGCAGGTTGTTGTGGACAGGAATGATCCCTTGTTTATTAATCCGACAAAACCTGTTGGTCCTTATTATAAAGAGAAACAGGTAGCAGCTTTTCTGGAAGAAAATCCTGATAGCCCATTCAGAGAGGATCCCAAAGGAAATGGATGGCGCAGGGTGGTTGCTTCCCCAGAACCTCATACTGTATTAAATATTGATATTGTAAAAACATTAGCCGAAGCAGGAAATATTGTTATTACAGTAGGCGGTGGCGGAATACCGATTATTATAGATGAACACAATCAGTTGAGAGGTGTAGAAGCAGTTATTGACAAAGATTTAGCTTCTGCCTTAGTGGCTATTGAAACGGGAGCGGATGAATTTTATATTTTAACCGATGTCCCCAAAGTGTATATTAATTTCCGTAAATCTAACGAAATATCTTTGGATGTTATAACAATAGAGGAAGCAGAACGTTATTTGGAAGATGGTCATTTTGCAGAAGGTTCTATGGCTCCTAAAATACGGGCTGCTTTGTATTTTGTAAAACATAGCGGAAAAGAATGTATTATCACGGAAGCGAAACATTTAACCAATCCTGAATGTGGAACACGTATTGTTGTAAATAGAAAATAAAAATATATTAATTAAAAATAAGTAAGTATGGCATTTAATATCAGAAATAGAAGTTTTTTGAAGTTATTAGACTTCACCCCGCAAGAGATACATCATTTGTTGGATTTAGCGGCGTCATTAAAAGCGGCAAAATATGCTGGAACAGAACAACAGATGCTAAAAGGGAAAAATATTGTATTATTGTTTGAAAAAGATTCTACCCGTACGCGTTGTGCTTTTGAGGTAGCTGCTATGGATCAGGGGGCAGGTGTTACTTATTTGGGACCTTCTGGTTCGCAAATGGGGAAAAAAGAATCCATGAAAGATACGGCACGTGTATTGGGCAGAATGTACGATGGAATAGAATATCGTGGATATGATCAAGAAATTGTTGAAACGCTGGCAGCATACTCAGGTGTTCCTGTTTGGAACGGATTAACTACTGAATTTCATCCAACACAAATATTAGCGGATTTTTTAACAATGAAAGAACATAGTGATAAACCTTTACATAAAGTTTCTTTCTGTTATTTGGGGGATGCACGCAATAACATGGGTAATTCTTTAATGGTAGGGGCAGCAAAGATGGGCATGGATTTTCGTGCTGCCGCTCCTGAAAGTTGTCAGCCTGATACAAAATTAGTAGCTACCTGTGAAGAAATTGCAAAAGAAACAGGCGCAACAATAACAATTACGGACAATGTAGAAAAGGCAGTAGAAGGAGTTGATTTCTTATATACAGATGTTTGGGTCTCTATGGGTGAACCTGATGAAGTATGGAAAGAACGTATTCAACTTTTGACACCATATCAGGTAAACATGGAAGTAGTGAAAAAAACAGCTAATCCCAATGTGAAATTTATGCATTGTTTGCCTGCATTTCATAATTTGGAAACAGCCGTAGGGCGTGATATTCATGCAAAATTTGGCTTGGAAGCGATGGAAGTTACCGAAGATGTGTTTGAATCTCCCATGTCTATTGTTTTTGATGAAGCCGAAAATAGACTGCATACCATTAAAGCTGTAATGGTATCTACATTAGGATTTTGAAGTTTTTCATTAATATATTATTTGACGAATAGAGGATGCCCCAATAAGGTATCCTCATTCTATTTATACCCTCTAAGATATACTTCTATCTTTGTAAGAACAGTACATCTATATAGAAAGGATAAATTACTTGAAAACAGATGATGAAAAACCATTATAAAATGCTACCTTTGTACCTTAAATTACGCACATGGATAAACTATTTGAAATTGAACAGGAAAAATTTGTGGGAGAGGGATATACGTATGATGATGTCTTGTTAGTTCCCGCATATAGTGACATTTTACCAAGAGAAGCAGAGCTGGTAACGTCTTTTACAAGGAATATTCAGCTTAATATTCCCATTGTTTCTGCGGCAATGGATACGGTAACGGAATCTACGTTGGCTATTTCTATGGCTCAGGAGGGAGGTATTGGCGTTATTCATAAAAATATGAGTATTGAAGCGCAGGTAATTGAAGTTCACAAAGTAAAACGCGCTGAAAATGGAATGATTATTAATCCAATAACAATAAATCATCGCGCTACGGTAAATGAGGCATTGTCTTTAATGAAAGACTATCATATTGGAGGTATTCCCGTTGTGGATAACAATAATAAGTTAAAGGGAATTGTTACTAATCGTGATTTGCGTTTTGAAAGGGAGCTTTCTCGTCCTATCAAAGATATTATGACGAAAAAAGTAATCACGATTTCCGAATTTAGTAACTTTGGAGAAGCTGCCGATGTCCTTCAAAAATACAAGATAGAAAAACTGCCCGTTGTAGATGAGAATGGTCGTGTGATAGGATTAATCACCTACAAAGATATTCTTAAAATAAAAGAACGACCCAATGCCTGTAAAGACAATATGGGACGTTTGCGTGTTGCTGCTGCAGTGGGAACGGCTGTCGATACGATGGATAGAGTAGATGAACTCTATAAAGTGGGTGTGGATGCTATTGTATTGGATACGGCGCATGGACATTCGTCGGGCGTTATAAATATGGCTAAAAAAATTAAACAAAAGTATCCCAACCTTGATTTGGTAGTAGGAAATATAGCAACGCCAGAAGCTGCAAAAGACTTGATAAAAACAGGAGCCGATGCGATTAAGGTAGGAATTGGACCTGGTTCTATCTGTACTACGCGAATTATTGCAGGAGTAGGTTTTCCTCAGTTAGCGGCTGTATATGCTGTTGCAAAAGTATTGAAAAAGGTAAATATACCTGTAATTGCAGATGGCGGCATTCGCTATTCGGGAGATATAGTCAAAGCATTGGCAGCAGGCGCTTCAACCATTATGGCAGGTGCGCTGTTTGCAGGCGTAGATGAAGCTCCGGGTGAAGCTATTATTTTTGAAGGAAGAAAATACAAAGACTATAGAGGAATGGGGTCTTTAGATGCTATGCAACAGGGGTCTAAAGATAGATATTTTCAGGATAACGAAGATGATATAAAAAAACTTGTCCCTGAAGGAATTGTCGGGAGAGTACCTTATAAAGGGAGTCTTTCCGAAATTTTGCACCAATTGATTGGCGGATTACGCGCTGGGATGGGATACACAGGTTCTCGAAATATTCAGGATTTGCAAAAAGCTCGATTTGTAAAAATTACCAATGCAGGTATCATTGAAAATCATCCTCATGATGTAACCATTACAAGAGAAGCCCCCAATTATTCCCGATAACTTACAAAAGTGAAATACAATTTTGATGAAATTATTGATCGTAGCGGTACAAATGCACTGAAAACGGATGTGCTTGCCAAACGATATGGCAATGCGGATTTGCAGCCGCTTTGGGTCGCTGATATGGATTTCGCAACGCCTCCTCCCATTATTGATGCTCTCAAAAAGCGCCTTGAACATCCGATTTTTGGCTATACGGTTACACCGAAAAGTTATTTTGAGACGATCGTTCATTGGATAAAAATTAGACAGGAATGGGAAATCAAACAGGAATGGCTGACTTTTATTCCCGGTATTGTAAAAGGTATCGGTATGGCTATTAATGTTTTTACTGAAATTGGAGATAAAATAATTATTCAACCTCCCATTTATCATCCCTTTCGTATTGTACCGGAAGAAAATCACCGACAAGTGATTTGCAATCCGTTAAAACTTTCCGACGATCAATATGAGATGGATTTTGAAAATCTTGAAAAGATTATTGATGAGAGGTGTAAGATGCTTATCTTAAGTAATCCGCATAATCCGGGAGGAATAATTTGGCGTAAAGAAACGCTGCAAAAACTTGCTGCGATTTGTGCGAAACATAATATCTTGGTTATTTCTGATGAAATTCATGCTGATTTAGCGCTTTGGGGAAACAAACACATTCCTTTTGCGACAGTTTCGGAAGATGCTGCTCAAAATTCCATTACTTTCGGATCGCCTTCAAAAACATTCAATATAGCAGGCATTGTCAGTTCGTTTGCCATTGTATTGAATGACAAAATTCGTCAAAAATTTTTTCAATGGCTTCATGCCAATGAATTGAACAATCCGACTATTTTTTCAATCATCGCAGCAGAAGCCGCATATAATTATTGTGAACATTGGAGATGTCAGCTGATTGATTACATTGAAAATAACATTATTTTCTGTGAAAATTACATCAATGAAAACATCCATCAGATAAAAGTTTTTCGACCTCAAGCATCCTTTCTTTTGTGGTTAGACTGTCGCAGGTTTCATTTTAAACATGACGAATTGATAGATTTTTTTATCCATCGTGCAGGACTTGTTCTTAACGATGGAAAAATGTTTGGAACAGGAGGTGATGGTTTTATGCGAATGAATATCGGAACTCCACGTCAAAATCTACAACATGCATTGACAAAAATAGCAATGGCTGTAAATTCACAACCCAAAGATTAAGACGTTGATAAGATACTTTTATTCTTGTGCAAATTCATTTTTTTGTACGATTTGTCTGTAGCGTTAAAGATTTTTTTGTACCTTTGCCGCCTGTAAATGGCTCATAATTTATAATTTTGAGATAAGTCAGTTGAGATCAAATAAAAAAACGATACATTATATTATATCTGAATTGCATAAAATTACAATAAAAGATTACAAGCCGCGAAAAGGCAAAAAATCACAGGAAATTATTCTTTCCTATCAGTTTTTCGGTAAAAGATTGTATGAAGCGCCTATTGTTCTGATAAATCATGCCCTTACAGGCAATTCAAATGTCATAGGAGAGCAGGGATGGTGGAATGAATTTATCGGAGAAACAGCTGCAGTAAATCCACAAGATTATACCATTCTTTGTTTTAATATTCCGGGAAACGGTTTTGGAGACAAAGAAAATGTCATTGAAAATTATAAAGATTTTACGGTGCGTGATATTGCCGAGATTTTTTGGTATGGTATAGATTATCTTAAAATTAAAAGTCTTTATGCCGCTATTGGCAGCAGTTTGGGAGGTGCGATTACCTGGGAAATGGCTGCCCAACGAAAAGATAAAATAGATAAAATTATCCCTATTGCAACAGATTGGAAATCGACAGATTGGATGATTGCGCATGTTCTTTTACAGGATTATATATTGAACCATTCCAATAATCCGATTTTTGATGCACGTGTTCATGGAATGTTGCTTTATCGTACGCCGAAGTCATTAAAATTCCGATTTAATCGTGCTTTGCAGGGTGATAATCAAGACTTGTTTCAAATCGAAAGTTGGTTAAATCATCATGGAGAAAAACTTAAAAAGCGTTTTTCTTTACCTGCTTATAAATTGATGAATTATCTGTTGAGAACAATTGATATTACTGAAGAACGCGGAAGCTTTTTACAGCTTGCAAGTGAAATTCAATCAGAAATCCATTTTGTAGCTATCGATACTGACAGATTTTTTCCTGCCGAAGAAACTCGCGAAGATTATGAAAATCTAAAAAAAATCAAAGAAAATACTTTCTATCACGAAATAAAATCAATTCATGGACATGATGCATTCCTTATTGAATATAAACAACTGAATGACTTTCTTAAACCATTGTTCAACAAAAATAACGTTTGAATTAATAATGAGAGAAGAAGGAATGAATGCCCTTTATTAATTGAAAATTGAAAATTGAAAATTGAAAATGAGCTAACGCATGATGATGTTCAACCAACAGCGTTATTGCAATCTTGACCTGCACCCGAAGCGAAGCGGAGAGCAGCGGAGTTAATTAGTGTCTGTCTATAAAGTATAATTATAAATTAGGCTGACGCACGAAACCGCTTAATCAGCGTCATCATTGCGAAGGAAAAATGTCCCAACGGGTAGGGTGTTCAAACATAGAAAAAAGAAACCTTATTTCCACCTTATTTCCCCAACAAAACAACCTTAGTAGCAATGGAATATCACACAAAAACAACCTTATTACCTCATTAAATTTAC
>JAIROC010000197.1 GCA_031257735.1 Bacteroidales bacterium
ACAGAGAAAAAAACGCAAACATGGACGTTTGCGTTTTTTTCTACCTTACGGCCCCCGGCTACGGCCGGGGGCTGCCCCTCCCCCTTTGAGCCGTTGATGAAGGGTTTGCGACCGGAGCGTAACGTAGTGAAGCGGAGAGAGCAAACCCAACCTATTTGTCTTTCGAGAGGGGGAAGCCCGGCGGCGAGGGGGAGGGACAATATATGCCGCCTCCACACCGCCACCGGAGTACGCTCATCGTGAAGGTTGAGCGGCCCTGGGCGGGCATAGTACGCTGGGTTCCCCACGGTGCTTAACGGTTACGGAAAAAATGTAACGGTATGCCGGGGGTGGGGTGCCGGGGTTTTTTGTGCCGCTTCTTGACAGGGCTTTTTACCCTACGGGAAACTGCGGCGCAAAAAAGGGCGGCGTAGATGGGTTGGGGAAATTACGGATTACAGGACAATTTTTACCTTCTTATCTTTGTTCCTCCGAATACGGTTTAGATCGGCGGTGGTAATTTTCCGTGATATTATGTGTAATTTGACTTGAAATATTAAAGAATTGATTGAATCTGTCGATAACTTAAATGGGGTATACAATGATAGATATTAAAAATTTCTCAGTATCAGGTTTATTTGGTCATTTTTCTATAAGTGTTTCTTTTGAAAACAACAGGTTAGTTTTAGTTGGTGAAAACGGAACTGGGAAAAGTACATTTATTTTGATGTTATATTATTTATTATCCAAACAATGGGAAAGACTTGAAGGTATTCAGTTTTATGACTTAAAAATAAATTTAAATAACAAGTCATTCTCCATAAGCAAAGAAGAAATAATGGAATTAAATAATTTTTTGAAACGCAGGAACGCAAATTTTCCACCTGAACTGGTAAGTCTCATTGAAAAATCTTTTGCAGAATTAAATTTGGATATAACAAAAGCAATCAATAATACTCAATATCATAACAAGATACAAGAATACACCCATTCACATTTTCCAATTAGTATATATAATGCCATCATTCAATCATTATTTGTACAAAATAAAAAGATAACCTCAATTCGTGAATATGAAAATTATTTAAATCTAAATATGGAACAGACTTTAATTTTTTTACCAACATACAGGAGAATAGAAAAAGATTTTGAAACAATTTTTTCAAACACTGATATAAATGATCGCCAAGTTAGAAATATTAATAGATTGCATATTGAAAAAAGTGAATTGGTTGCCTTTGGAATGCAGGATGTAATTAAAATTATAACATCAAAAATGAGTTATTTAAATAATAGTTTTCGGTCTGGTTTGCAAGGTGTGGTTAGTGAATATTTATTAGATGTATTAGGTAATAAGTATAATTTCATAGACATATCTTCTTTAGATTATGAAAAATTAAAAGACATAGATATAATTCTAGATAAAATTGGTGGCGAAATATTGCCCGATCAAGAAAAAAGACTGGTAAAAGAAAAAATAGAAAAATTGAAAGTGAATCAAAATCCTGTCGTTGAAGATAAGATAATAATTGATTTTATTTTAAAAATTATAACACTACAAGACCAACAAAATAAGCCTGAAAGTGATGTTGAGACATTCGTCAATATTACAAATAAATATTTAGTAAATAAGAAATTCGTTTTTGATAGATCAAGTTATCAATTGTTAATACACAATGAATTGACTTCTGATAGTGTTGATTTGAATAATTTGTCTTCGGGCGAAAAGCAAGTAGTTTCAATCTTTGCTCATCTTTTTCTACGAGAGGAAAATCAATATTTGCTGATATTTGATGAACCAGAATTATCCTTATCAGTTCCATGGCAAAGAACTTTCTTGGAAGACATATCCCTTTCAAAAAACTGTAATGGAGTCATTGCAGTTACTCATTCACCGTTTATATATGACAACTCTATGGAAAAATACTGCCATTCAATTACTGAAAATTTCAAGGCAGAATAAATGAACTTTATTGATACATTGAAAACGTGTAAACAATCCGAAATAGTTGCTTTTCACGATGTTTTACTCAATATCAGCGTAACGGAAAAGGTAGTACATATTTTTTTTGAAGGAAAGACAGACGAATCTTTTTATAGATCTTATCTATCACAATATTTTTCTAAATTCAATACATATGTAGCAGGAAATAAAAGAAGTGTTTATGAATTATGTGAAAAGCTTTATCGAAGAAAGAATAGTTTTAATTATTTTATATTTTTTGTAGACAAAGATATTGATTATTTAATTCCTGTTGAATTTCCTATTTATGATTGTTTGAACATTACAGAATATTATTCAATAGAAAATTATCTTGTTTGTGAAAAAATATATTCATCAGTGTTATCTGAACTTTATAAAATTGGTACAGGAAATCAATTGTACAGAAGACTTCTAGATAAATTTAAAACTGATTTTGATCATTTCCTCCCGAATTTTTTACCAATCATGGCTTGGATACTTTTTCATAAACGACATGGAAATAAACCAAATCTAAATAATATCAATAGTAATAGTTTTATTACCGTTGACAGCGATTTAAATATAAATATCAAAACGATTGATGAAATGATAAATGACTTTGATAAAAAAACGAGCGTTGTAACGAATATGTCATTATGGAACAACGAAAAAGAAGAAATATTATCCGAATTAAAATCTATTGAATTGAAAAAGGTAATTCGTGGAAAATATGAGATTCATTTATTTGTGAAATATTGTAATGCGGTAAGAAATGTAATAGAAAAAGTTCAAGAGCAGAAAGTATCATGTTCTTTTGAACTTAACACAGATAATGCTATTGACATTTTAAGCCCTCGGTTAGAAATACCGGAAAAAATAAAGGAATTTATTCAAAAAAACCAGAAATAATCTGTCATTTATTTTACTACGAAAAATTCACCATTAAGACATCAAAAAAGACATCAAATACTGGTCCTTCCCGGTCTTTCTTAGTTCCTCTCAATCTTACATGGGTATTGACTAATTCCTTGTAATATAATAACTTATCCTTATCAATCCCACTAGGGAGTAGTCAAATAGACGGGGCGGCGAATGTATATGACGTTTTTGCAAGCCCGATAAAGGAAACCGTAGGTTTCCAGGGCTTGCAAAAATGTGTCTGGAGTGAGCGTGGGAATGAAGCGTAGCGGAATGACCTAGCGAACGGAAGACCAAGCCCGCTACTGCGGGCGCAGCATATACAGACCTGTTATGCGAAGTGCCAAATGCTACAATGACTTTTATTGTCCATATCCATCAGGCATTGGTATTCCCTTTTCCGCACTTCTGCTTATATGTTCATATTTTTTTAGTTCTTTGATTTTTTGTTCATAATTTTCAATTGCAATATCTAAAACTTTACTTCCAAGAATTATCCGTAAAGGCGGATTTTCTAATTCAATTATTTTTAATAATGTCTCAGCGGCAACCTCTGGCGCGCTATCCACGGATCCTTCAGAAAACTTTTTTTCTAAATCTTCACGTGTTTTTTTATAATCTTCTATTGGTTCCGAATATTTCATATCTAAATAAAGATTTGTCCAATATCCTCCTGGTTCAACAATAATAACTTTTATTCCAAAATATTCCGCTTCCTGTGATAAGGCTTCACACAAACCTTCCAATGCAAATTTACTGGCGCTATATAAACCAGATGTTGCTCCAGATAATAGCCCTCCAATACTTGTTATTTGTATTATTTTCCCATTCCTTTGTTTGCGTAAATAGGGCATAACTGCCTGAATAATCCATAATGAACCTAAAAAATTTGTATTTATTGTGTTCATAATATCTATTTCCGATAATTCCTCAACCATGCCCATAACCATTATGCCGGCATTGTTTACCACAATATCAATTTTGCCAAAATGTTCATTGGCGTTTTTTACTGAATCAAAAACATTTTGTTTATTTGTAATATCAGTTTTTATATACAATAATTGGTTTGTATATTTCTCCGCCAAATCGGCAAGCTGAGTGTTTGTTCTTGATAATGCAATAACATTATCACCATGTTCAAGTGCCTTTTGAGTAAATGCGTATCCGAGCCCTTTGCTTGCGCCTGTTATCAGCCAAACTTTATTTTCCATAAAAATCCCCTATTTATCAATAATTGTAAAATATCGTTTTTATTTTGTCAACTATAAAATAAAATTTCATTTGGCATTTCGCATAACGTTCCGGCTGTATATGACGTTTTTGCAAGCCCGACAAAGGAAACCGTAGGTTTCCAGGGCTTGCAAAAATGTGTCTGAAGTGAGCGTGGGAATGGAGCGTAGCGGAATGACCTAGCGAACGGAAGACCAAGCCCGCTACTGCGGGCGCAGCATA
>JAIROC010000200.1 GCA_031257735.1 Bacteroidales bacterium
TAGGTCGCTGCGCTCCCACGGCTCATTACACCCACAGTTTGTCGGCCCTGGAAATGCTACGCATTTCCTTATCCGGGCCGCCAAACCGTCGCATACAACCGGGACGTTATGTGCAATACAGCCCTAAATTTTGTTGGAAATATGTTGACAAAATTAATAAAAAGGATTATTATAAAAATTAATAAGGGGTATAAAAATGGATTTATTGGTCGTAAGGCATGGACAATCTGAAGCGGATATCCTTAAAGTTATTGAAGGCCGTGCTGATTTTGGTCTTACTGAACTTGGCCATAAGCAGGCTGAAGCAATGGCAAAATGGGTAGAAGAACATTATCCAATAAATAAAATATATTCAAGTCCTCTGAAAAGAGCGAAACAGACCGCGGAATATATTTCTAAAATTACTGGAATTGGGATATACTTTGATGATGATCTTATGGAATGGCAGAATGGACTTATTGCAGGATTAACACTTAAAGAGGCTGATGAAAAATATCCAGTGCCAAAAATAAAATATCCACATACAAGAGTATATGAGCAGGAGAGTCAAATAGATTTTCGAATGAGGGCCGAAACAATAATGTCAAGAATAATTAATGAAAATAATGATGAAGAAATAATAGTAATAATATCACATGGTGGAATGATAAATATGTTATTTAAAAGTTTTATAGAATCATCAATAAACAGTAAAATAAATATATCAAACAGTGATACAGGAATACATCATTGGAGGATAAAAGATAATAAAAAAGAAATAATCTTATGTAATAGTAAAGAGCATATTAAAACTATTATATAAAGAAATATAAAAGATAAAATAACGATGAACGGGCTGTACTGCACATAACAGGATTGTATGCGCATCGCCGCCCTACGGGCGGCTCGGGGTTCCGGTTTGCTAGGTCATTGCGCTGCGCTCCATTCCCACGCAAACCTCCACCCACAGTTTGTCGGCCCTGGAAATGCTACGCATTTCCTTATTCGGGCCGCCAAACCGTCGCATACAACCGGGACGTTAGGCGCAATTGGGCTAATTGTAAAAAAATAATCCTCTTGACAAAATAATACCCGTATGTTATGAAATATATTATTTAAGAGGTGGTATCATGGAACATTACTTAAGTACGTATACCTTTGTTTTCGGTATGTTGTTTGCAGCTTTGTTTTCAACATTATTTATTTCCGATGACAAAGCTCTTTTTATATTAATCTATGCATTAATCAATCTGTTTTTATTTATACGGATATTTTTCAGAAAACATAAATTCAATTTTAAAATTCTATGTTCATTTTGGTACATTTTAATAACTTTTCTGCAAATCCAATTTATAAGCACTATATATTCAAAGAGTGGAAATAATATTTTTATATCAATTGGTGGCCGGATAATGGGAATAATCTTGATTATGATCCCTTATCAAATAGAAAATTTATTCCTATTGAAAAATATTTTTCAAAAAGATTTACCATCAATACAGGATTTAACAGTATTTTCATTTAATGAAATAAAGGAAAATTCAAAAGAAATAATCAATATCGTAAATCGAACAAGCAACTCATTGTCAAAAGATAATATTTCTGAAATAATAAAAGATATTCCCCGGCATGATTCATTCAGATATATAAATAATGGAAATTTAACTGATGAATATTTTGTCAGGGCTTATAAAACATTGTCAGATCCAAATGTTTATATAGTTTTATCGAATACAGGCAGTTCCGCCAGTGAGATAATTTCCCTGTTTACAAAGAAACAATTTAATCATGTATCATTGTCATTTGATAGAGAATTGGAAACAATAGTTAGTTATAATGGCGGTGAACGTATTTATCCCCCGGGGTTAAACAAGGAAATGGTTAAGTACTTAAATAAAAAAGATGATGCATCGATTATTGTTTATAAGATAACAGTTGCTGTAGATAAGAAAAAATCAATGATAGCGAAAATAAAAGAAATCAATAAAGAAGGAAGCGCGTATAATTTATTGGGATTGGTTTTAAAATACAGCCATAAACCAAACATAATGTTTTGTTCTCAATTTGTATATAAAATGTTAGAAAATGAAGGGGTCAATTATTTTTATAAAGAAACCTGAAACAATAACGCCCGCTGATTTAGTAGAATTAGATTATTATAGAAAGTTACAATTTGAATATGAAATAAAATTAAATGATAGATAATATAAAAACGCCCAACTGCGCCTAACAGGACTGTATGCGCTTCGGGGCCTGGCGGCCCCTCGGCCTCCGCAATGGCTAGGTCATTCCGCTACGCTCCATTCCCACGCCATTGCTCCGGCACAGTTTGCCGGCCCTGGAAATGCTGCGCATTTCCTTATCCGGGCCGCCAAACCATCGCATACAGCCGGAACGTTATGCGCCATTTATCTTGCAAAAATTTTGAAAAAATAGTAAAATACTTACATGAAAACAAAGAAAATATTTTTGGTATTAATGGTTTTATATACTATTCAATTTATTTTCGCTCAGGAAATTGAAGCATTTGATGAAAATAAATATGAAAACTATATCCAAAGATTTCATGATGGCGATGATGGAATATTAATAAATCGGATAGATAATAGGGAATTAAATGAAGATATGACTTTAGAAAAATTATTTGTTAATAAAATTTCTGATAAGAAAATATATTATATCGGTGCTGAATATAAGGGTAATGGTATATTTTGGATATACACTAATGAAAAAAAAGAAATAATTTTAGAAACGACTATAAGATACGGACCGAAAATTATTTGGCACGGAGAGAATGTAGCAGAAATAATAATTCCGACAAGTTCTCCATTTACACATTCTTATTATTATGATTTTGAGGATAATAAAATATCCACAAGGTATGATTTTCCAATTTATTATGATATTGAAAATAAAATTATATTAGTATGGGGAAATATTGATTTTGAATTATATGATATAAAGACAAATGAAATTATGAAAATATATTATTCAAGAAGAATATATGGATTAGATGCATTTTGGCCATATATACAATATTATATTAAAAAAGATAATGCACATATTGTGTTATATTATAAAGATTGGTATAAAAATATTGAAGGGGAAATTATATTGGAAATAATAGACAAGATAAACGGCGCATAACAGGTCTGTATATGCTGCGGGCGCAGTAGCGCCCTTGGCCTCCGGTCGCCTAGGTCAGTCGCGACGCTACTTCCCACGGCTCACTCCGGCACATTTTGCCAGCCCTGGTCTTGCTACGCAAGCCCTTATTCGGGCTGGCAAAACGTCATATACAGCCGGAACGTTAGGCGAAATTGACTTTATTAGTAAATAAAAAATATAGGTAATGGATAAAAGTCAACCAAAAGACGCGCGGAC
>JAIROC010000210.1 GCA_031257735.1 Bacteroidales bacterium
TAAAACTCCCCGCCTATGTGTAGCTAATAATTTTACATACCTGTAATCAACATAACGCAATATGTATAATTGCGTTACAGCAAAAACTAAACGCCTAAAAGACGGAAAATCCGTTGTAAGATGAAAACAGAAAAGAAAAATTTCAATCCGGGCGGACGCAAACCCAAAGCCGACCCGTGCAAACATCGCTATTCGTTCAATCTGAACGACGAAGACAACGCGCAGTTCCTCGCCCTTTTCGACGCTTCGGGATTAAAAGACAAGGCGCGTTTTTATCACTTCCTGCATCTTCAAACGTGAATTGAAAGTGGTAAAAATCGACAAGGCGGCGATGGACTATTACATGCGACTGACGACTTTTCACTCGCAATTCCGCGCAATTGGCGTAAACTACAATCAGGTTACGAAAGCGATAAAAGCCACTTTTACGGAGAAAAAGGCTCTTGCGTTTCTCTATAAATTGGAGAAAGCGACACTCGAATTAGTCGCAATCCACAGACAGGTTCAAGACCTGACAGCCGAGTTTGAACGCAAATATTTGAATCAATAATAGATTATTAATTGGTCGGAACGCTGTCACGTCCTGAAAAAAGTATACACTTTTTTACATTATTTTTAATTTCTAAATAACTATAATTTTTAATCATTTTTACATTTAAAAGAGCGTTTATTTTGTTTTTTTTACGCCACTTGCTGGTGAACCTCCTCCGGCGTCTTAAATTTCAAAGACCAGTGTGGGCGTTCCGTGTTATACATATCAATAGCTTCGGCACATGCCTTTTTAGCAATATGCTTGTTTTTAAATGTTGTATACAACATATATTCATCCTTTAATATCCCGTTTACACGCTCTGCCATTGCATTTTCATAGCAATGATTTTCTTCTGTCATACTTATTCGCATCCTGTGCTTTCGAAGTATATCAGATTGCAAATGTAATTCGTCCGATTGCCCAATCATGGCATTTCCAAAGTTTGAAAGAATACAAGGCTCTTCTTACCTTATATAATACAGGTATGGAAGAAGTGCGCGGCGAAGTAAATGGAAAACCATACAGCGGTTTGGTTTATTTCGCTTTGAACGACAAAGGCGAAAAGGTGGGGAATCCGTTCAAATCGTCTTTGTTCGGAAAGTCCGTCGGTATCGAATCGCTGAAAAAAACGTATCGAAAAATCGGCTGAAATCATCAAAAACAAAAGCCTGAAAGAACGGAGTAAAAAGGTTATCGCCACAGCAATACGGACGTGTAAAGACCGGAAGGATTTTGAAAAAACACTGTCAAAACAGGGCGTTTCGGTATTGTTCAGGGAAAATGAACAGGGCAGAATTTATGGCGCAACATTCATTGACAACGAGCAAAAATGCGTGTTCAACGGCTCGCGTCTTGGCAAAGAATTTTCGGCAAATGTGTTTAATGATCTGTTTAAAAACGATAATTCAAAGGATGATAATATTGATTTTCGAGCTACAAAAAGGGAATTTTGTCGTACACCCCATCACAAGAATAATAATATTTTGCAAATCAAAGCAAGGAGGAAATTAAAGGTTCCTTTGAAAAAAAAATGAACCTTTAACAATTTTTTGGGAATTTTTTTGAAAAATTATATTGCTAAAATACAAATACACATATACTCTTTTCCGAGAAAAATGTTGAAAAATGTTAATTGTATTATTTTTTTTTATTAATTTTGCCCCCGATTTTTCACAGAAGTTTTAATGGGATTCCGGCTCTGTGCAAAAGTCAAAATAAGCAAAGTAGGTTTTTAGGAGTCCCCTATAGTTTTTTAGAACAGAAAAATTTAATGCAAAAAAGAGTTTGTGCGGGTGAAAACTCAAAACAAAATTGTATCTTTGCAGACGAAATTATTAGATTTCGATATGATTTTGCAAAGAACAATAATTAGAATAAATTGGTTACTGAAAAAGGATTATTGCTATTTCAGTATATCAAAACATATTCAAATATAGGAGTTATAAATTTATATAATTGAGTGTCATGAAAATATCTATATTGCATATATCAGACTTACATAAAGAAGCAACAGACAATTATAACAATCTTTTTCAATCCATGAAAGATGATTGTGATAAGTACACAAAAAAAGGCATTAGGATGCCCGAAATAATTGTCGTAAGCGGAGATTTAATAAAAGGCGGCACACAAAATGAAATCAGGAAGCAATATGAAGAAGTTACGGAATTTCTAAATAAACTTGTAGGATTTTTTCTGACCGGGGATAAAATAAAAATCATTATTGTTCCCGGTAATCACGACATTGATTGGAATGTATCAAGAGAATCAATGCAAAAAGAGATTGATGATAATACAGACGGTTTCATAAACAGAAAAAAAGAGAATGCGGTAAAACTTTTTCAGAAAGATTCTCAAGTCAGATGGTCATGGCAAGAGTTTTGTTTCTACAAAATAAAAAATATTGATAAATACAATGAAAGATTTTTATTGTTTGCTGAATTTTATAGTACTTTTTATGGGACTGAATATTCCTCAAATCCTCAAGAACAATTTCATATACATGATATTTCTCAATTAAAAGTTGCCTTTGTTGCTTTCAATAGTTGCTATAACAATGACCATCTAAACTTTTCTGGAACAATAAAACCTGATTGTATAACAAAAGCATCTGATGAATTAAGAAGATTGCATAATCTTGGACGCATCTTAATTGCTGTTTGGCATCACAACACAATAGGACTTCCTTTTGAAAACAACTATATGGATAAAAGAATTCTTAGAAGCATGATAGACAAGCACATACAAATAGGATTACATGGACACCAGCATAAGTGTCAAGTCTCATTTGAAAATAAAAATGTATTTAGTGATGATAAAATATTAATTATCAGTTCAGGAACTCTATATGGTAATCGTGTTGCTCTCCCAGCCGGAACGAAGAGACAATATAATATTATTGAAATTGATACCGGAAATGATAAAGCAACAATAACTATACATTCAAGAGAAGATAAGTCACAAGATGAATATGATATTCCTTCGTGGGGAGAAGGTCGTATAGATGATAGTTCAGATTCTTTGTGGACTACGGAAATAAATTTACCGCCTCAGCCTCCAATAGAAACAATATTAGATTCAATCATAAGAGAAACAGAGCAGGATGGCAATTATGATTTGGGAATATCAAAACTGTTAGGATTAGATGTAACAAATCCAATGGTAAGGAAATTTTTGCTTGATTATTTAGAACGAATAAGCAATTATGGCTTGATTTTTGAGCATTTTAAAACCCCACAGAATAATGAAGAAGCAATATCATTAATAAATGCAGTATTGGAAATGAATGATTCAATGAAAAAGAAAGAAGTATTAGGGATACCTTTTATTAACGATAGCCAAGATGCTTCGGTAAAACAACTATTTCAACATTTGAAAAACTAAGAGATATGGAAGAGAAAATAAAGTTTCAAATAGAAACAGAGAAAGTATTGAAATTGTTGTCCAGTGAAATATATGATTCCCCATACGCATTGCTTAGGGAAAACGTACAAAATGCGTACGATGCTATTCTTATGCGCCAGCAAAAAGAACCAAACTTCACTCCCAAAATAGAAATTTCATTAACCGGACAGAATGTTACTATTTCAGATAATGGGATAGGAATGTCCAAAGATACGGTAAAGAATAATTACTGGAAAGCTGGCTCAAGTGGGAAAAATAATGAAGAGGCAAAGAAAGCTGGTGTAGTTGGAACTTTTGGCATAGGTGCAATGGCTAACTTCGGGATATGCAAACATTTACAGTTAAATACACATTACTGGGGAGGGAATATAACTGTAATATCAGAAGCCGATAAGTCCACATTGTCAGTAACGGAAGATTGTATTTCGATTAAAGAACAAGAAGAAGAATGCGATTCAGGAACAACTATTTATGCGACTTTGGATGACAACTGTAATTTGGATGTCCAATCCGCCATTCAATATTTACAACCCTATATTCAGTATTTAAGTATCCCCGTTTATTTTAACGAAAACATAATTAGTCAAAAGTCTTATTTTAAAACAGAACAAAATGCTAATACTATTGATTTGACAAAAAATGTAGCAAGTAATGGAATGTCATTTTCTATGAATATACAAATTCAAAATTATTCCAATGGATTAATGAACATTTATGTTAATGGATTATCTGATGGAACAAATTCTATTAAAGGAAACATTTATTTAGAACAGGGGAAGAATTTGATTTATGGGCTTAGAAATAATTTTGGGCTTGCAGCAATACCTGTTAATTCCATTTTTAATTTTGGAGGAATTATTAATCTGTCAGTCTTACAACCAACAGCAGGTCGGGAAGCATTAAGTAGAGAAAGTATATCATTTATTTCCAACATAATTAATATTGTAGAGAAAAACGCCGCAGAAGAATTAGCAAAACATGAAATCGCCGATTCTAATAGATTTTTTTTATCTTATATCTATAACAAAGGAAGATATGACTTGGCTCGAAAGATAAAGATACAATTACGCCCTGCAATTACTCAAATAACATTTGATAGAGTTGATAAAAAAATTGATGGAAAGGATGTTTATTATTATACAGGTTCAGACAGTCAAATAATAGAACAATATGCAAATGAAAATACGTCTCTTTTAATATTAAGTCAAGAAAATCCAAGACGTAGCATACAACAAAAAGTGTTATTACAGAAACAAATAAATCAAATACCAGATAAACCAAATATTCTAAAAGAATATTCTACTAATGAAATAGATTCAGCAGAGTTTGCATTATCACTACGCATAATGTCAACACTAAAAGAGGATTATCTAATTGGGGAATCTAAGGTTATTTTTGCGGATATAAGTCACAAAGTACCTAATATGGTTGTAGAAAAAAATAATATAGTAATAATATATTTGTCTAAATCATCAGGAAATATTTTGCAAGTTTTAAAAATATACAAAGAGGATTCACGGCTTTTCGACGGTTTTGTAAAGGACTTTGTCAGGAATCATTTATATCCAAAATTAGCCCCTTTTGTACCTTCATCTACTCGGCAAGGTGCAGACGCCTTATATCGTATTTTGCAGAAAAACAAAGAATTATATACTATAGAATATGATGAAATGGGAGATATAGAAACCCTTATGAAAGAATATGTTGAAGGCAAAAAGGATTTAAAAGAGATACTGAAAATTTCATCTAACTATCAAAATTCTCAAAGACAGACTGTTAATCAAAATCAAGTAGGCACAGTAGAACAAGAATTATCAACGGTTATTCAACGGACATTACCACAAGATAATACCATTGTTCTTGATGATAGTATTGCCGCACCACCCATAAAAATCACTTCCGATACAACAAAAAAAATATTAAAGACAGGTATTCAATATCCACAATTAAACAATTATACATTTTTTTTAGCATTATCGGATAAGATTTTTGACAGACAGTTAAACTTCTTTTTAGAACCACATACAACTAAAGTTATTTGGGGCATGCATAAAATTGTCTATATATTTACTCATGCTTCCACTCATTTGACATTGTACTATGATATAGAATTGAAAAACAAACTGCAAGACACACAAACAGGCGGTAAAGGGCTACCAACTACTACTATTATTTCAAAAAACAGATTGTTTGTCCCAATTATTCCTGAATTGATCTCATATTTTGATGTGCACCAACAATTATCATTTTTTGTCAGATTTGATTTAATAATTGATTCTAACGAACGAGTTACCAATAATGAATAATTATATGTCCAAGCAAAATAACAACGGAGAAAGAGTAAAATCCCTCGAACAATGGATTTGGGATGCAGCATGCAGTATTCGCGGCGCGGCGGATGCTGCTAAATACAAGGATTATATCCTGCCGCTTATCTTCGTCAAACGATTGTGCGACGTGTTTGACGATGAAATCAATCGCATTGCCGAAAAAGTGAAATCGAGGACAAAAGCCCTGCAATTGGTGGAAAAGGATAAATCGCTTGTCCGTTTTTATTTACCGTTGAAACCCAAAGATATGGAAACGGAAACGACTTGGGATGTCATTCGCACCCTGAGCGACAAAATAGGGCAACATCTGACCGACCATTTGCGTTCGATAGCGAAAGCGAATACGTCTTTGCAAGGGATTATTGACAGGATAGATTTTAACGCCACAACGCATGGGCAGCGCGATATTGACGACGACCGGTTGAGTAAACTGATTGAAAAGGTAACGGAAAAGCGGTTGGGACTTAAAGATGTGGAGCCGGATATTATAGGCAGGAGTTACGAATATCTGATACGCAAATTTGCCGAAGGCAGTGGACAAAGCGCCGGAGAGTTTTACACGCCTGCCGAAGTGGGAATGATTATGGCTAAAATCATGAATCCCGAACCGGGCATGGAAATCTACGACCCCACTTGCGGAAGCGGTGGATTGCTGATTAAATGCGAGTTGGCGCTCGAAGAAAAAATGCGGCTGAAAAGCAAAGACAAATATGCGCCATTGAAACTTTACGGACAGGAATTTATTCCCGCTACGTGGGCAATGAGCAAAATGAATATGGTTATTCATGACATGGAGGGTGAAATTGAAATCGGCGATACCTTGAGAAATCCTCAATTCAAGTCAAACGGCAAATTAAGAACTTTCGACCGGGTAGTAGCAAATCCCATGTGGAATCAGGGACGCGACAGCCTGCCCTACATCGACGATGACTTCTTCATTGACGACGAAATGGCACGATTTCCTGCCGGCAGTTGTGGCGGTAAGATTGACTGGGGCTGGGTACAGCATATTTACAGCAGTTTGAACGACAAAGGTCACGCTGCCATTGTACTGGATACCGGCGCAGCAAGTCGCGGAAGCGGTAACCAGGGAAATAACAAAGAGAAAGATTGTCGCCGGTGGATTATCGACAACGATTTGATTGAAGGCGTGATTTACCTGCCTGAAAATCTATTTTACAATACCTCCGCACCGGGAATTATCATTTTTATTAACAAATCGAAACAGCACAAAGACAAGATATTCCTGCTTCATGCGGGCAAGGAATTTGAAAAGGGCGACCCTAAAAACTATATTCCCAATGCGGGCATAGACCGCATAGTCGGTTGTTATAAGGCTTTTCTGGAAGAAGAAAAATTTGCACGTTTGGTAGGTAAAGACGAAATCATTAAGAATGATTACAACATTTCGCCAAGCCGCTATATTCAGGTTACCGATGCGGAAACCTATCGCCCGCTTACCGAAATAGTAGAAGAATTGTATATGTTAGAAACCGAAGCAACGGTTATTGACGCCGAACTGAAAACCATTTTTGAAAAATTGGGAATATGAAACAGATAGATAAAAACACATCCGCCTATATTCTGGAAATAAAGCAAATATTTGCTTCGGCACGGCAAAAGGCATATTCCGCCGTCAATTTTGCGATGGTAGAGGCGTATTGGCTGATCGGAAAACGCATTGTGGAAGAAGAACAGAACGGAAAATCCAGAGCCGAGTACGGCGAACACGTTATACAAGAAGTATCAAAAGCATTGACGGAAGAATTTGACAAAGGATTTTCGAAAACAAACGTTAAGAATTTCAGGACTTTTTACCTTATATTCAATAACTTTCAAATAAATCAGGCACTGCCTGACCAATCTATTACTGAAATTCAGCAGGCGCTGCCTGACCAATATTCAAGTCCAAATTCTGAGATCAGCGTTCGCACAAAGCCTGTATTAAGTTGGACGGATTATGAGCGATTGATGAGAGTGAAAGACCCTATTGCACGAGAATGGTATATGAATGAAGCCGCCAAAATATATGGACGACTTGCCCACCGAGGAAGAATTTGTCGCCGAAATAGAACAGCAAAAATGCTCTTCAAGTTAAATGCTGAAAAGGAGAACAAAATATGAAACAGTCATTGCAAATAGATAAAGATTACCTGAAATGGCTTTCCGAGATAAAGGGGAAAATTCGTTCGGCTCAAATCAGGACAGCGCTTGCGGCTAATTCGGCGTTGATAGAATTTTATTACGACATGGGCAGGATGATTGTAGAAAAACAATCGCAAACAGCGTGGGGCGATAAAATTGTAGAACGGCTATCAAAAGATTTACAGTCGGAATTTACTGAAATGCAAGGACTTTCGCTCTCTAATTTAAAATTCTGCAAACAGTTCTACAACTACTTCAAAGTACGCTCCGATGTCATCATGGGAATTAGCTCAACAACTGATAGCCAAATTAGCCAACAATCTGTTAGCCAATTACAAAATACTGATAATAAGTTGAATATGATCAGTCAACAACCTGTTGGCCAATTTAATGGTGTCCATTTGGAGAAAGTGAGGCCCGATTTACTTGACCACTTGCTGAAATCGCTCGTATTTAATATTCCCTGGGGACATATCATTGTGGTTATCACTAAAATAAAAAATCCGGTAGCCGCATTGTTTTATTTTAGTCAGACTGTAGAAAACGGGTGGAGCCGAGATGTTTTGGCTTTGCAGATAAAAAGCAAATTGCACGAGAGACAGGGAAAGGCAATCACCAATTTTGCGTTAACCTTGCCCGACCCCATGTCGGATTTAGCACAGCAGACGCTTAAAGACCCTTATATTTTTGATTTTATGACGCTAACGAAGCCTTTTCACGAAAAAGATATTGAAAATCAACTTATCAATCATATCACCAAGTTTATGCTTGAATTGGGGAAAGGCTTTGCTTTCATGGGAAAACAATTCCATTTGGAAATCGCCGGTAACGATTATTACATTGATTTATTGTTTTATCATGTACGTCTTAAATGCTATGTAGTCGTAGAGTTAAAAAATACAAAATTCATTCCCGAATATGCCGGAAAACTCAATTTTTACCTTTCAGCAGTGGATTCACTCTTGAAAAACGACGATGACAATCCAACCATAGGAATCCTACTTTGCCGCGACAAGAATAATATTGAAGCCGAATTTGCCTTGCGCGACATTCACAAGCCTATGGGTGTAAGCGAATTTGAACTTACATCTGTGCTGCCCGAAAAGTTACAAAGCAGCCTCCCTAACGTTAAAGATATTGAATTTGAACTTAAAAAAATGAATTTGTGATAGAAGGATGGGAAAATAAAAGGATAGAAGAAATTGCTAAAACAACAAGCGGTGGTACACCAAGTAGAAGCAATAAAAATTATTATGATGATGGAAATACTTTATGGGTAAAATCAGGCGAATTAAATGATAATTATATTATTGATACTGAAGAAAAAATCACTGATGAAGCAATTCGTAATTCTTCCGCCAAACTTTTCCCTGTTGGAACTGTCTTGATTGCTATGTATGGTGCAACTGTTGGTAAAACTGCAATTTTAAAACGTGAAGCAACAACAAACCAAGCAATATGTGGTATTATGCCTAATCATAATCTTTTCAACAATGAATTTCTTCGTTCTCAATTGGTAGGTATATAGGAGAGAAGAATTTTTAAAGCAAAGATATGGAGGAGCACAACCGAATATTAGTCAAACGATAATAAAAAACTTTGATGTTTTTCTTCCTCCTCTTCCCGAACAGCGCAAAATTGCCTACATACTAAGCACAGTACAGCAAGCCATTGAACAACAGGAAAAACTTATCCGCACTACTACCGAGCTCAAAAAAGCCCTGATGCAAAAACTTTTTACCGAAGGACTTTACGATGAAAAGCAAAAACAGACGGAAATAGGATTAGTCCCGGAAAGTTGGGAAGTGGTAAAATTGGGCAAATGTCTGAATTTATCCCAATATGGTTTATCTGCAAAGGGAAGCGATTCCGGTAATATCGCCATTTTGAGAATGACTAATCAAAAGAATGGATACATTTGTGATACTAATTTGCAATATGTAAATATCTCAAATATAGAATACAGTAAATTTAAAGTTGAAAAGGATGACGTGATTTTTAATAGGACAAATAGTTTTGAATTAGTAGGCAGAACAGCTATTTTCAAATTAGAGGCGAATTTTGTATTTGCCTCATATTTAATCAGAATTAAAACAAAGAATGATATTTTAATGCCTGATTTTCTTAATATTTATCTTAATTCGGACATTACCCAAATGCGGCTTAAATCAATAGCAACTCAAGGCGTAAGTCAAAGTAATATTAGTGCTACACGACTATCGGGATTTAAGATTTTATTACCTCCTCTATCAGTGCAAAACAAATTAGTATCAATCTATCTAAAGATGGACAACAAAATAGATTATTACAAAAAGAAAAAGCAAACCCTCACCTCCCTTTTCAAAACCCTGTTACACGAATTAATGACCGGACAAAAACGGGTAAACGATATTGAATTTGATAAAATTGTAAAACTGTATGATATAACGGAGCCACCAATAAACATGGTGGCAGAAGATAACATAATGTATGGCAACACCGAACGAACATAAAAGCGTACAAGCCCGCATCCTGAAGTATGCGCAGGAAATAGGATGGCAATTCGTCCCGCAAAGCGAGGCGGAAAGTTGTCGCGGTTTTGATTCTTCGGCAACGTCACCGAGGGAAAGGGCAAAAAATGCAAGCCGTTTTTTTGTTGATATGCTTTTGGAAAAAGTGCGGCAATTTAATCCGACATTCAAAGAAGAGAAAGAAGAACTGTTGCGCCTGCTGGATAAGCCTTTGCCTGCCATTCACGGCAACCGCGATTTTTTGAACTACCTGAAAGGCGAAAAAACTTATTTCTGCAAGGATGAAAACCGCGAATTTAATCTAACACTCATTGATTACAAAAATCCGGCAAACAACCTGTTTGAGGTAACGGAAGAATATTATCTCTACAACGGACAATATGCCAATCGCGAAGATGTGGTGTTTCTTGTCAATGGTATTCCCGTGCTGGTTATCGAATGTAAGAATGCTACCAAAGACGAAGCAATAGCCGTTGGCGTTGACCAGTTGCGGCGTTATCATCGCGAAACGCCCGAAATGATGACGCCGCAACAACTGTTTACCGTTACGGAAAGTATCGGTTTTTCGTATGGCGTAACGTGGAATATGATACGCCGCAATATTTTCAATTGGAAACACGATAAAATCGGAAACCTTGAATCCAAAGTAAAATCATTCTGCAACCGGCAACATATTCTTGATTTGTTGAAAAAATTCATCCTTTTTGCCGAAAAAGACGAAGAACTCAATAAGTTTATCCTTCGTCAGCATCAGAAAACAGCTGTGGACAAAGTCGTGGAAAGGGCTTTAAATCCTGCAAAAACAAGAGGTTTGATATGGCATACGCAAGGTAGCGGCAAAACCTATACGATGATAAAAACGGCTGAATTGCTGTTCAAAGCGCCCGAAGCCGAAAAGCCCACTATTCTTTTGTTAATTGACCGTAACGAGTTGGAAGACCAGATGCAGAAAAACCTTGTATCCGTCGGCGTCAACAATGTGGAACAGGCGGGAAGCATAAGGGATTTGCAAGACCTTCTGAAAAAAGATTACCGGGGCATTATTGTCACTATGGTGCATAAATTCCGAGACATGCCTGCGGATATAAATTTGCGAAAAAACATCTATATTTTGATTGATGAGGCGCACCGTACCACAGGCGGCGACTTAGGCAACTTCCTGATGGCTGCCGTTCCCAATGCCACTTTTATTGGATTCACCGGAACGCCTATAGACAAAACTGTTTACGGCAGAGGAACTTTCAAAACATTCGGCATTGACGATGAAAAAGGCTACCTGCACAAATATTCCATTGCCGAAAGCATTGAAGACGGGACAACTTTGCCGCTTTTTTACGGAATGGCGCCGAACGAACTGCTTGTCCCGAAAGATATTCTGGAAAAGGAGTTTTTGAATTTGGCGGATGCCTACGGCGTAAACGATATTGAAGAACTGAACAAAATCCTTGAACGCGCCGTCAATACCAAAAACTTTTTGAAGGGACAGGAACGTGTGGAAAAAGTGGCTGAATGCGTAGCAAAGCATTACAGGGAAAACGTTGAGCCGTTGGGATACAAGGCATTTTTAGTCGGCGTTGACCGTCCTGCATGTGCGATGTATAAAAAGGCTTTGGACAAATTCTTGCCGTCGGAATATTCGGAAGTTGTTTATACCGGCACAAACAATGATACCGAAGATTTGAAAGCATATCATCACGATACAAAAACGGAAAAGGAAATCCGTAAACGCTTCACAAAGATTGACGAACTGCCCAAAATACTGATTGTAACGGAAAAACTGCTGACCGGATACGATGCGCCCCTTTTGTATGCCATGTATCTGGACAAACCGATGCGAGACCATACGCTTTTGCAGGCAATTGCAAGAGTAAACCGTCCCTACGAAAATGAAGAAAAGGAGATGGTTAAGCCGCATGGTTTCGTACTGGACTTTGTAGGAATCTTCGAGAATTTGGAAAAAGCGCTGGCTTTCGACAGCGATGAAATCAATGCCATTGTCAAAGACATACAATTATTGAAATATCTTTTCCAGTCAAAGATGGAAAAGGAAATTCCGGCTTATATTGCGCTTATCCAGCATGGTTTTAACGATAAGGATACCGATAATTTGATAGATTATTTCCGCGACCCGTCGAAACGAAAAGAATTTTTCAAACTCTACAAGGAAGTGGAAATGCTTTATGAAATTATCTCGCCCGACAAATTTTTAAGACCATATATTGATACTTATGCCACACTTTCATCTATTTATCAGGTTGTTCGCAATGCTTATGCCAAGCGTGTACAAGTGGACAGGGAATTTCAACGCAAAACCAATGAATTGATTCAAAGTAAAATATCCGGGAAAATGCCGGATTTCTGCAACGACTTTTTTGAAATCAACGAGCAGACAATTCAGAAAATCAAAGAAACTCAAGGAAATGATAATACAAAAATCATCAACCTCATCAAAAGCATTGAAAAGATTGCAGATGAAAATTCCGATGACCCATTTTTAGTCGGAATAAGGGAACGCGCCGAAGCAGTAGAAGAAAATTACGAAAGCCGTCAAATCAGTACGCAGGAAGCGCTGGACGAAATCCGCAGATTGTATGAAAACGATATAACACGTCGGAAAGAGCAGGCACAAAAAGGATTTGACGGTTTGGCATTCTTTATTTTCAAAATGTTGTCAGACAAGGAAATCAACAAATCCGAAGAAACAACTCAACAAATAAAAATCGAATTTGCGAATTATCCCAATTGGAAAACAAGCGAAAAGGAGTTGCGCGGATTGAAACGACAAATATATTTTGCCATTCTTGCTAATGAAGATGATTTGGATAAAGCAACAAATATAGTTGATGAAATTTTTATTCATTTATTCAAAGCATATAACATATAAAATCATGGTTCGGACAAAATGGAAAGACAAAGAAGAGTTTAAGCAATGTGTATATTTATACGCAGACAAAATGAGTATATACATCAAATCTTTGTATATAAGACCCATGAAAAACAAATGGGCTTCTTGTTCTACGGAAGGGAATTTGAATTTCAACAAAGATTTATTGGATATGGACAGGGATTTGGGCGAATATGTTATCGTTCATGAACTGTTACACTTCAACGTCCCCAATCACGGCAAACTTTGGAAAAGCCTTATGCGGGCCTATTTGGGCGATTACGAAAAACTGGAAGAACGATTGAGAAAGAACAACGACAAAAAACAATTGTAATACAACGAGTTTAACAAAATTTACTTTTTGTAAGAATAGCCATGACAATTTTATTTAATCTTTTGTATCTTTAGGTGGGCAAGTATCATTTCCGTAACTAACTATCCTTATCTCTTATCTGTCGGGTGCATTCCAAAATGTCGTTTGTGTGTGTTCCGATATTGTCGTTTTTCAAAAAAATCACGGCTGTGTTTGAAACAAGCTCACCGGAGTTTGATTTTATCTCTGCTGTGTTTGCTTCCATCTCAGCAGAGATGAAACCTGTCTCAGGTGTGACGGTTTTGGAAAAGACCTTTCTCAAAGGGAATGTTGGAAGCAATCACGTCAAAACGCCTGTCCGGACGGATTTCGATTTCTTCAAATCCGCGAATGTGTACTTTGTCATCGGGATGCAGATGCGAAAGGATTTTGCCGGTGAGCAAATCTTTTTCAAAACAGACGGTTTCGTTATCGGGAAACGTCTGTTTGAAAGCGTCGGCAAACGCGCCGTTTCCTGCCGAAGGTTCAAAAAACCGGACAGGATCGATTCCACTGTTTGTCCGCCTGTTTTTCGGTGGGCTGTGTCTGTCCTTTTGTCAGAGGCTCTTTCACGTTTTTAGTCGCTTCGTTGGTTTTACCCTCCGAATTGACGGCGACCTGCGTTTTATGTCGGTCATCGGGAACGACTTTTCCGGCTGCAAGTGCGTCTTTGTACGCTTTTGGAAATAT
>JAIROC010000321.1 GCA_031257735.1 Bacteroidales bacterium
CGTGACCACCACCGAGGGCCGAACCCTTGGAACGGCCACTTCGGTTGGGGGCGCCGGGGTCACGGTCTGGTTTTCGATATTTTACCCTAATCCCCTAAAATATACAGATCCTGATGGAAAGAAACTAAATCTCTATTTTTTTGTTGCAAAAGTAACTGAAAATGAATCTGGAGGACGTACAGCAAATGGTTTTATGATCGTCTATAACACAGATACAAAACAATCATTCATGATTGATAATGTTGTTTCTGGAGGCAAAGGTATAAATGTTGCTACAAATAAAAGCGAACATGCCCCATTCGGTACTTATGATATATTGGAAACTACTTCTGAAGGAAAACTTTATCAAAGACTGGAAGCACAAGATAATAAATATGGAGATGATAAAGCAACTTTCAACGATCAAAACGAAAATAGCTTAATAAGACTACATTATCGTGGTAGTGGTTTAACTTGGGGTTGTGTGTCAATTCCAGATGAAGATGCGGCTAAAATACTGACGGAAATGGATAGTACTAGTACTACGAAAGTCAATGTTGATTCAAAATCCAGGAATCCATTAAAACGGCTTTTTAAAGAAACGCAGATAAAATATGGAGAACTAAAAATAATTGATGCCACGGGAGAAAACTAGTGGAACATGAGCTTTGCGGGCATGAAATGATTTTCAGCCGTACCACGAGAAGAAAAGATTATGTCAAGTCTAATAAATTCGCTATAAAAAATATTCAAAAAGGAAGTCTTGTTCTAATTTCTTTATTTTTTTTAACCTGTTCTAATTTCAATATAAAGCACATGGTTTGGAAAAACAAGAATCAAAGGACAGGTGAAATTTATGATGCGATTATTTGTATGAAGAACAAGAAAATGTTCTTAATCGCAGATGATGGTATAATCTGTTATAACCTTGATACCGGACGACAAGAATGGAAAAACGATCAAATCGTGAGCTTGTATACGCCATTATTGGTTGATAATATTTTAATATCTGGAGCAAAGAATATGCCTGGAATATATTATACGGATATTGAGACAGGGGAAAGTAAATGCGCAATAAATACAGAAGGATATGTCCATTTAATGCAATTCGATGATAAAATGAATCTCTTTATTATTACAACAGCTGATAAAATCACTAAGAAATATAACTTGGAATATTATAATTTTAGAACTAGAAAAAGCGATAAAATATTATTTTTTGAACATCAGGCAAAAAATCAGTTGGAATATTATAATAGCACCTTAATTTTAAATACTTGGGACGATGGGATGGTCTATTTTATTGACGGAGAAACGCATAAAATTATCAGAAAGAGGCATATTGAGAACTGGACGCTTCTTGGTCAGAAATCTTTTGTTTGCACGGATAATTCTATTTTTTTTCTTAACAAAAAATTCCTGTTTGAAGAAAATATAAAAACAGGAGACCTTATCAGAACCATTTCGCTTTCATCCTCAGTTCATGCCAATTTTCTAGAAGTTGACAATAATTATATTCTTCTACCAGGGCGTAATTTGCAAATTTACAATATTGATAATCAAAATATCATAGAATTTGTTAATGATGATAAAGCCAGTATTGATTTTTATGCTACAGTCTTAGATAATGGGAATTTGCTTTTTTATGACAATGACTATGTTTACACATACAACATGGAAAAAAACAGTAAAGAAAGAATATATCAATTGAAAGGCATGGAAGTATACAGGCTATTTTATTTTGATAAATATGTCTTTTTAATTCTAACTGATAATATTATTGAAACTCTTGCAGATAACAAACCGGTTAATTTAATATTGTTAAATCTTGCGTTTTTTAATCAATAACACCTGAATCCGTATAAGAATGAATAGGTTTTCACGGAATTTTGCCCGATATTTTTTGTTTGCAATTTATTATTGTTTTGCTGCCGATACCTGCTTTAGTAACACTGTTAAAACAAGGCGGCGCTTCCCTCTGCCGTGCTTTTTCACCGCATCGCTGGCTTCTTCCCGGTCGCTTAAAGACACCTCTCCCCTAATCAGTGATGCGTCCCCTTCTCTTTATTTGCTATAATTCCTGAAACCTGGCGTGCAGTATCCGGAATACCGGCAGCCATTCATTGTTATCGTATATCTTGAATACTACCTTCCCACCATGCCGTACCAGCTTCCCCGCCATCTGTATGATATACCGTATCACATGCATGAGCCGCTTCCTCACCGTCCCTTCCTTCTGCCGTATCGGTAATGCTTCTTTCTCCTCCACCATCCCCTGCCCTATATACCTCAACGTATTGTACGCGCACATCCCCATGAGCAGGAGTATCTGATTTACCCCGTATTTCCCTGACGGAAACTTCTCAATACCCATGTCCGTCTTCAGTTCACTATGAAACTGCTCCATCGTCCCATGGTCATGGTACAACTCGATCACCCTTCCCGCACTCTCCTTCACGGTGCTCCAAAACGTGTTCACTTCTATCTCCGGCAGTATCAATGCCTGTCCTGTGCGGTCTATCGTCCGCTCTA
>JAIROC010000386.1 GCA_031257735.1 Bacteroidales bacterium
CGAGGTTATATCAAGATTATTCAGGAAGAAGGCAAAGCGCCTATAGTCGAAATGCAATTGGTTGACAATAACTTATGGCAGGATAAATGTGAAATCGCGAAGTTGTTTCACTGTTTTCCGTAATGTAAAGCTTTACATTACGGAAAATATATCTATCACATTATCGGTGATAGGTCATACAAGGAACTGCGTCAAGGAGAGAAAGATACTATTCAATGTATCAATTCCTTAACGGAATTTCAACAAACAGGAACAATAAAATTGCGAAATCGGAAAAAAACGGATGATTTTAAAGGGAATATTGGGCAAACAATAGCATCATACATTGCATACCGGAAATCCATATTTATAGGCGCTAGTACAATCAAAATAGAAGAATCGTTTCTTTACAGGTTTATGGTTTTCCTTAACAATAATAATATTACGTCTGTTAGCGATATTGGAAAAATATTAATTAGTCATTTTCCCAGTCAATTGGGATTTTATGCTGCATGTTCAAAGAAAAATTATTGCACTGCCGTCAAATTTTATCTTAAATATCTGTACAAAAATGGATACATAGAGGAAGATTTTTCCCGTCATGTACCAAAAATTCCTTATGCAAATCAACCCAAACTTCCATCAACTTATACCAGAGAAGAAGTGGAACGTATTTTGAAAGCAGTTGACAGGAGTAGTCCCAAAGGAAAGAGGGACTACGCAATGATACTTCTGACAGCCAAACTTGGATTAAGAGCATCGGATGTTTGTAATTTAAAATTTGAAAACATTCAATGGGAAGAAAATAAAATTGTCCTTATACAGCAAAAAACAGGAGTGAGAATAGAACATCCCCTGTTGCAAGATATAGGGGAAGCTATTATAGATTATTTGAAATATGGCCGTCCAGTATCGGATTTGCCGCAAATATTTTTATATGCATCACCACCTTACGATCGTGTTGGACAACATACTCTTCACTCAATTGTCAGCACTTATATTAGGAGTGCAGGAATAAAATTTACCTCGGAACGAGGTCATGGACCTCATGCTTTACGCCATAGTCTTGCAGGAATATTATTGGAGAAAAAGACGCCGCTTCATGTCATATCTGAGGTATTAGGGCATAAAAATATCGAAAGCACAAAATATTACTTACGAATAGACATTACTTCACTCAGACAATGTGCACTTGAAGTAACGCTTATTTCTTTGCAAACTGATAATCAAAAAAATGAAAGGAGGAATGATTATGAGTAAACAACGTTATTATGGGATTTATGCCCAATTTCTTGAAAACTTTGTAAAATTCAAACAAAATATTGGTTATCAAGGTAATTATACCGCAGTATGGAGTACATTATTCGATAAATTCACTATACAGCGAAAAGAAACAGTGATCGGCATAACAAAAGAACTTGCCAGCCAATGGGGTCAAAAACGAGCTAATGAATCCGAAAGAACAATGTATGCCAGAGTATCTTTTATTAATCAGTTTTCTGCATTTTTGACTGATAGTGGATACCCATCTCAACAGATACCCATGCCCAAACATTATAGAAGACCATACCTCCCATATATATTTACAAGGGAAGAAATGTATTCTATTTTTGCTGTTTGTGATAAATTTCCATTAAATACAAATATGCGTTCCACTGTAGTTGTTTTGCCGGCGCTTATCCGTTTTTTATACGGTACAGGAGTTAGGATTAATGAAGCTTTAGCGCTCAAAGCCAAAGATGTTAACCTTGAAGAGAATACGTGCATTATAAGAGACAGCAAAAATGGGAAAGAACGCATGATTGCCATATCAGAATCTCTTTCCGAAGTATGCCAACAATATAGAAAAACAGTAAATCATGTATCAGGAATATCTGATTATTTTTTTATACGCCGCAATGGGGAAAAATGCACTTGTTTTGTTGTGTATCAATGGTTTAGAAAGGCTTTGTATAAAGCGGGTATTCCACATTCGGGAAAAGGTCATGGACCTCGTTTGCATGATATTCGCCATACCTTCAGTGTTCATGCCCTGGCAAAAATGTCTGAATCAGGATTGGATTTATACTATTCACTTCCAATTCTTTCCACGTTTCTCGGACATCAATCTTTGGAAGCTACAGACAAATACGTGAGATTGACATCAAACATGTATCCCAAACTGATACATGATACCAACAATATATGTTCTTATATTTTTCCAGTAGTTGAAATAAATGAAACCGACTGACTTTTCCAAGACACTTACCGATTTTCTTTCCTGCTACCTGCCAGCCGAGAAAGGGGTAAGCCTGCATACTGTGTGTTCGTATAAAGACTCTTTTATACTATTTCTTAATTTTTTATTGAATAAGAAAGGAATACAAGCGAATGATGTCACTCTTAAAATGATAACGAAAGAAATAATCGTTGAATTTTTGACATGGATACAAACAGAAAGAAATTGCCGTGTAGTAACACGTAATGTCAGGTTAGCAGCAATACACTCTTTTTTTCGTTATCTACAATACTCTCATCCTGAAAATATGTTGGAATGGCAGAAAATATTATCAATCCCTTTCAAAAAAAGCGAGAAAGGAACAATCAATTACTTAACATTGGATGGTATCAAACTTTTATTGGCTCAACCTGATCAACAAACAGCTAAAGGGAGAAGGGATTTGGCTCTGCTTGCCCTTATGTATGATTGTGGAGCCAGAGTACAGGAAATAATAGATTTAACACCGGTAATGATCCGACTTGATACCCCTGCCACAATAAAACTCAAAGGAAAAGGAGGAAAAACTCGTATTGTCCCTCTTATGAACGAACAAATCGCACTCCTGAAATTGTATATGTCCGAAAACAAACTATTTGAACCTTATGCAAATAGATACCCTCTTTTTCATAATAGCAGAAATGAAAAACTTACACGGGCGGGGATTAATTTCATATTAAGTAAGTATGCAAAATTGGCTAGAGAAAAAAGTGCAACGTTAATACCTGATAAATTAAGTTGTCATTCTTTACGGCATTCAAAAGCCATGCATCTGCTTCAAGCAGGAGTTAATCTTGTATATATTAGAGATATTTTGGGACATTCATCTATCCAGATAACAGAACATTATGCAAAAATTGACTCTCGGCAAAAACGAGAAGCGATAGAAAAAGCATATACCGACGTTGTTCCTCAAAATAACCCGTCATGGATTGATAATGAAGATTTACTGAGTTGGCTCAAAAGTTTTGTAAAGTAAATATTTAATGTAAAGTGCCTCAGTATATAGATATTGATAATTAAATCTTTATATGCAGAACTTTACATTATATAAAACTTTGCATAATTTCCGTAAAAAATTGAAATGAATCTTCGTAGCATATTCAAATCACATTTATTGTGGGAATCTGACGTAACTTATACGTATAGATACACATACAAAGGACAGGAAAGGCAGGCTGTTTATTACAGCCTCGAAGTGTTGATTTTTTTAAGTTACCGCATTGCGACTTTTGAAGCGAAAATATTTCGTCAATTTATCAATTCCGCTTTATGGGAACATCTGCAAAAGAAAGAAAATAAGAATGATACAAAACTGCTTTGGTATTTTAAACAAAATCAAAGTTATTGGTTAAGCTAATAAGTCTTATTTTTGATTTAAAGCCCGATTTTTCACGAAATCGGGCTTTTTTAATATTCTCATTACAAGTGAGAAACTTAAATCTTTACAATTGTAAAATAATATTTTTATACCTTTGCGAAATTATTGATAGTGTCCCATTGCAATTGATATTTATTTATTATCTTTGCGGCAAAAAATATGGTAACAATTAGCGATTATTTTTGTCCCAATGAGCAATGCAAAAGCTACGGACTGCGCGGTCAGG
>JAIROC010000400.1 GCA_031257735.1 Bacteroidales bacterium
AAGAAATCAGCTGTCCGAAAACTGATGTACCAAAAAAATTGCTATCTTTGCGCATTGTATTTTTATTTAAATTTGACTATTGCAAAAGTACAAAAAAAAATCAAGGGGGAACATAGAAAGTCCCCCTAATTTTTTATCGGACAACAGTGAATTTTTTAATTAGATTGGGTGCAAAGGTACAATATTTTGTGTGATTTACGAACAGTTTATAGGCGTTTGAATGGATTTGACGTATCACATATTCACACATATTGTCATCTATGATGTTGGGGAATGACATTAAACGCATTTGAAACGGTTCTTTTGGATTATTATACTTCGGCATGAAATAAGGGAAATCAAGCAGGTTAAAACCTAATTGCGTATAAAATCTTATTCTGCGTCTGGCTAAATCATTATCGGGCATTTCCACTTCCAAGACAATAAGACTATGACAGCATTGCTGTAATTGTTTTATTATTAATTTCCCATAACCTTTGTTTCTATAATCCTGTGAAACGGCAAGATAATCTATATAAGTAAAACCATCCAATTTCCATAAAACCATCATCCCAATTACTTCTTTGTCTTTCATTGCCGCATAAAACCGAAACAAAGGATTTTCTCGCATTAGCATTATATGTTTTTCAATGGGACGTTTTTCTTCTATTGGGAAAGCGGTTTCATATATTTGAATTGCCTCTTTTCCTATATCATCATCTTGACTAATAATTCTATTCAATTTTATTTCAATCATAAACAATCTTTTTCTATTCTAAAATATGCCGATAAGCTGTTTTATATCTATCAAAAATCTGACCATCTGTTTACAATATCAATTATTTTTTTCCGTTATTGGGGAGATGAAAAAGACAAATTATTTTTTTCGAGTTATTCTATTTATTGTAATGGTGACAAATATTATATTACTATCTTGTCAAAAAGATAAAATATATACAAAAAGTGATGCTAAACTGTATTTTTCTGAAGAGATAATAACATTCGATACAATTTTCACTACCATTGGCTCTATTACAAAGATACTAAAAGTATCCAATCCTTATAAAAGTACTGTTAAAACAGACATTAGTTTGGTAGGAGGCGCTATGTCAAGTTTCAGTATTAATGTAGATGGTATTTCGGGTCGCAGTTTTAGAGATGTGGAAATTCATGCAGGAGACAGTATCTTTATTTTTATAAAGGTAAATCTTGCTCCTAATGGGGAAAACAATCCTATGCTTATTGCCGATACACTAACATTTTTCACAAATGGAAATCGCCAAAATGTAGAATTACTTGCGTGTGGAGAAGATGCAAATTTTATCGTCCCGGACAATGTATTGAAAGATCAAGATGGAAATGTTATTATGAATTACAAGATAATAGCAGATGAAGGAGATAATATAACATGGACAAAAACAAAACCATACGTAATTTATGGATATGCTATAATAAACTCAAATGCAAAATTAACTGTCGAGGCAGGAACGCAAATATATCTGCACAAACAGGGTGGATTATGGGTATATCCTGAAGGATGTATTCATGTAAACGGAACAAAAGATGAGCCTGTTGTTTTTCAGGGAGACGAACGAAAATTAGCAAACGAATACGATTTTGCTCAATGGGATAGAATATGGATTTGCGAAGGTAATAATGACAATATTATTAATTACGCCGAAATCAAAAACGCTTTCATTGGCATACAGGCAGAAATATTGGAAAGAAATATGGGTAATAAACTTATCCTGACCAATACAGATATAAGATGTTCTCAGGCATACGGCTTTCTCGGACGTGGATACAGTGTAGATGCCTATAATAATGTTATTTCCAATTGTGGTAATTATTGTGTGTCTTTGGTACAGGGTGGTAATTATAATTTTATCAACAATACGATATACAATCAATTTTCGTCATCTCAACGCACAACGCCTGCCGTTTACTTTTCCAATGTGTACTATCCTTCTGTAACTTCTTCGGGAATTGCGTCTGATTTCAAATGCCATTTTATCAATAATATCGTATATGGTCGTTCTGAGAAAGAACTTAATCTGTTCAGTGTATCCATCACTAATTTTGAATTATACGTGGATAATTGCTTGATAAAAACAGATAAAGATATTTTAGATAAAGTAACTGTACATTCTAACGTACTATTAAACCAAGACCCCAAAGTTCAGGACATTTCTAAATATAATTTTGCCTTGCAAAACGATTCACCCTGTAAGGGTAAAGGAAAAAAAATGCCACAAGTAACCGAAGACAAAACAGGAAACATTCGCAATGACCCGCCAAGTATAGGCGCATACGAATAATCCGATTTAATAATATATTGATTTTGTAGAAAAATAGATACATGAGAAATTTATCAGATAACCTTCTTCATCCCGTTTTTAGTTGTGTTTCCGATATATCTGCCAAATTGGGAATTGATACGTATGTTGTTGGCGGATATGTACGAGATATGTTTTTACACAGGGAAACCAAAGATATTGATCTTGTTACAATAGGAAGTGGAATTGAATTAGCCCAAGCCATTGCAAAAGAGCTCGAAATAGAAGAAAATCATATTGCTATTTTCAAAAATTATGGTACTGCCATGTTTCGATATCAGGGTATTAATGTTGAATTTGTCGGAACAAGAAAAGAATCTTATACCCATACCTCCCGCAATCCGATAGTAGAGAAAGGAAATCTGCAGGATGACCAAAACAGAAGAGATTTTACCATTAATGCAATGGCAATTTCTCTCAATAAGCATGATTACGGAACATTGATAGACCCTTTTAATGGATTAGATGATTTACAAAACAAAATAATCCGAACGCCTCTTGACCCTGAAATCACATTTTTGGATGATCCTTTACGTATATTACGGGCAGTTCGTTTCGCAAGCCAATTGAATTTTACCATTGAACCATCAACCCTTGCAGGAATGTATACGCAGGTTCATCGTATTGGAATTGTCTCCAAAGAACGAATTATCGAAGAATTACACAAAATTCTACTTTCACGAAAACCTTCTATTGGACTTGTTTTGTTGGACGCAATTGGCGCACTTGAACTTATATTGCCTTCTTTGGTTGCTTTAAAAGGAGTGGATACGGTTAATGGACATGCTCATAAGGACAATTTCCTGCATACAATAGAAGTTGTTGATAATATTGCTTTAAATACAAGTAATTTATGGTTGATTTGGGCTGCTTTGTTACATGATATTGGCAAATCTGAAACAAAAAAATACATTCAGGGACAAGGATGGACTTTTTATCAGCATGAATTAGTCGGCGCAAGAATGGTTTCCAGAATATTCAAGACATTAAGAATGCCCTTGAATGATAAAATGGAATATGTAAAGAAACTTGTTTTCTTACACTTGCGACCCATTGCTTTAGTAGAAGATATTGTTACTGATTCTGCTATTAGACGCTTGTTATTTGATGCAGGCGATGATATTGATGACTTGATGTTACTGTGTGAAGCGGATATAACCTCTAAAAATCAAATGAAAATTCGTCAATATCTTACCAACTTTGAATTAGTACGAAGAAAACTAAAAGATATTGAAGAAAAAGACCGTATACGTAATTTTCAGCCTCCTATCAGCGGTGAACTTATTATGGAAGTTTTTAATTTAAAACCTTGTCGAGATGTTGGAATTATAAAAAATGCTATACGAGAAGCCATATTGGACGGGGAAATTGAAAATCAATATGACGCCTGTTATCAAATCATGCTTAGAGAAGCTACTAAACTTGGATTAAAACCAAAACAATAACAGTTATTTTGTTGCCCTACTAGGATTTGAACCCAGACATACAGAACCAGAATCTGCTGTGCTACCATTACACAATAGGGCAAAGATTTTTACAGGGTGCAAAGATAGCAAAATAATATATTCAATGAACATTTTTCTATGTCAATTTTATATCAAGTTTGAAACACACAGAAAAAGAAGGATGCAAAATATTACTTTCAGGGTTGAGATAGAAATTTGGGATACTGACGTTCCAACTATTCCAAAGTGTAATACAGACAACAAATTGAGAGCTGTCTTTCAGCGCTTCAAAAAAAATATTCACCTCTCCTTTATAAGTTTTTAGAGTTTTTTTTTCTCATCAATCTGATATTTTTGTAACTTTGCAGCCTGAAAAAAATTACTATGGGGAGAATATTAGCTATTGATTATGGGATGAAAAGAGTTGGTATTGCAGTTACAGATACATTGCAAATCATTGCAAACGGATTAACTACGGTTAGCGTGGAAGAGATATTTCCTTTTCTGAAAGCATACGTGCAAAAAGAAAATGTTGAACTTTTTATCGTAGGAGAACCTAAACAAATGAATTATACCAACTCAGATGCTTCCAAATATATAGAACCTTTTGTCAAAAAGTTGAAAAAGGATTTTCCTGATATTCCCGTTAAAAGAGTAGATGAACGATTTACTTCTAAAATGGCTTTTCAAACCATGATAGATGCAGGTCTAAATAAGAAAAAAAGACAAAATAAAGCCTTGATTGATACTATAAGCGCTACGATTATACTACAATCATATATGGAGAGTTTGGAATATAAATTAATAAAAGAAAATAAAAAATGATTTTACCAATTGTTGTATATGGCAACGATGTTTTAAAGAAAAAGACACAAACTGTTACGCCTGATTATCCTGATTTACAAATACTCGTTGCAAATATGTTTGAAACGATGTACAATGCAAAAGGAGTAGGTCTTGCAGCTCCACAAGTCGGATTGCCTATTAATCTCTTTGTGGTTGATACTGCCGAAATAGAAGAAAAGAAAAGCAATGTATCTCCTGTGAAACAAGTTTTTATTAATGCAGAAATTATAGAATATGCAGGTGAAAACTGTGTTTACAGTGAAGGCTGTTTAAGTATTCCTGATATTCACGAAGATGTTATCCGTAAATCAAAAATCACTGTTCATTATTGGGATGAACATCTTATCGAACACACCGATACCTTTGAAGGAGCGCCTGCACGTGTTATTCAACATGAATATGACCACACATTGGGCAAAACATTTATAGAATATCTCTCCCCTTTGAAGAAAACGCTATTGAAGGGAAAGTTAAACGACATTTTTAGTGGAAGGAAAACAACATTTTATAAAACCAAATCCAATAGATAACAATAAAAATAACACCATGAGAAATATTATTAAAAAAATTATATGTTTCACCGTTGTATCAATATGTTTAATATCCTGTCGGATGTCACAGGATAAGATAAATACACAAATTATTCGTCTGGAAAACGAAATATCTACCGAATACCATCTGGAAAAAATGGATACCCTGCTACTGTTATATCAGCAATATATGGTAGAGTTTCCACAAGATAGTTTGGTAGCAGAATATCTTTACAGGTCTGGAAAAATAAATATGATGTTGCGGAAAGGCTCCGAAGCATTGTCTGATTTTACCAATCTGATTGATAAATTTCCGCAAAATGAACATCTTCCTGAAGTTTATTATTACAAGGCTTTTATTTACGAAAGTATTATGTATGATATTATCTCTGCTAAAACAGCCTATTATGATTTTATCAACCGTTATCCCAATCATAAACTTGTTCAGGATGCAAAATTGTCTATTCAATACTTAGGGAAATCTCCCGAAGAAATTGTGGCTTCTTTTGAACAAAGAAATTCGACAGAAAATACAGGTATTTCCGAAGAAGAGGAAAAAGAACCTTCTTTACACGAAGAATAGACGTCAGCGTGAATATATATAACAATATCAACTCTATTTCATTTCTTCAACGTGCAGTTATGGCTGTTGGAACATTTGACGGCGTACATAAAGCGCATCGCGTTGTATTGGATAAGTTGTCCCAAATGGCTAAAAGTATCAACGGAACATCTGTAGTTATTTCTTTTTCTTCACATCCGAGAAAAATAATAAACCCTGATACTTCCTTAAACATACTGACAACACAGGAAGAAAAAAATATGTTGTTCCAAGAAATTGGAATTGACACAGTTATTTATATTGACTTTACGCAATCAATGGCAGCAATGTCATATCTTGATTTTATTCAATACCTGACCCAAAAAATTGACATAACTACCATTGTCGTAGGATATGATCACTATTTTGGGAAAAACAAAGAAGGAAATATCTCTAACTTGAAAAAACTTACGCCTTTATTTGGATTTGAAATTGTTGAGATACCCCAACAGACTATTGACGGAATAGAAATAAGTTCTTCCTCAATCCGTGAAGCTATCCTTAACAGGAATTTTAAACTTGTCAGTCAATTGCTTGGGCGTAATTACAAATTAGAAGCGCATCCTGTATCTTATATGGCAAACTATATAGCGCTTGTTCCAACAAACAAAGATAAAATACTGCCTCCCAATGGAAAATATTCAGTGAAAATTATTGATGAAATCACACAGATAGAAATTAAAGAGGATAACAAGCTGTATGTTTATTTTGAAAATAACAATATATCATCCGCAAATATAATAAATCAGAAAATAACAGTTGAATTTCTTAAATAAAACAATATGCAAAGAAGAGACCCTTTTATTAAAATACGACCTTACAACGATGATGAACTTCCTTATGCCATTAATCGGATGCTGCAAAGCCATGGATTTATCAGTTCATTAATGAATTTTATGCCCGATGAACCTCTGAATTTACTCATACGTAAAATACGTAAGACAAAAACCTGCTTTGAATTTCAAAAAAATATATTCAGTAAAATATGCCAGACATTTATTGACAGAAGTATTGATGATCTTACTATTGCAGGATTTGACAAGTTGGACAAAAAAAAGACCTATCTCTTTATCACCAATCACAGGGATATTATTATGGATTCTGCTATTATGCAACTTTATATACTTTCTCAGGGATTGAAGCCATGCAGGAGCGGTATTGGGGATAATTTACTTTCTTCTCCGATATTGACCGATGTTGCTAAGGTATGCAATATGTTTACGATTTTCCGTAGTGGGAATGCACGTCAAATGGTTACTAATTCCAAACTTGTTTCGGAGTATATTCGAAAAAGCATTTGCGAAGAACATGAATCAATATGGATTGCCCAACGTAACGGACGAACAAAAGATGGCTTTGATAAAACACAACAAAGCGTCCTGAAAATGTTTTGTGTCAGTAAACGGGAAATGAATATTTATGACAGTATTCGAGAATTAAATATTGTTCCACTCACGATTTCATACGAATTTGAACCCTGTGACCAGATGAAAGCCCGTGAATTGATTTTAACTGCCAACAATAAAAAGTATGTTAAAGCTCCCGATGAAGATTTTAAAAGCATGACTACAGGTATTTTTGCCTACAAAAGCAGAGTGCATCTCCAATTTGGAGAACCTATTAATGATTATATCGATGATAATCTCGTCTTTTCAAGCGATAACGAAAAAATACAATATATTTGTTCTCTCATTGATAAACAAATGTATCAAAATTATCGTTTGTGGCCCAACAATCATATCGCTTACGATATACTTAACAACAGTACTGAATTTCAAAATTACTATTCCGACTTTTCCAAACGGGATTTTATTAAACATATTCGCAAACAAGCAAATGTAGATGATGTAAGTTATGCCAAAATGAAACAAATGCTCTATTCTATCTATGCCAATCCTGTAAAAGCGGCTATTCAAAACAAATCTCAGATGTGATTGAATGTAAAGGTTGTTGTTTAGACCGTTTTTGTTTTTTTCTTGTGTTTGGGCAAATCATTTTTCCCCATTACTTGGGCATAAGCGGCGCAATAACTTTCGTAATCAGTTCCCATAGCCATCGCACGCAATATTGCGATACGTTTTTCAACAGGAGGATGCGTAGAAAAGAGAGAAGTTTTATGTGATTTTGGTTTCGGGTTATTAATACACATAGCCGCAGCCATTTTACCCGGATCAAATTTTTTGGTATCTCCTGTTATTTACAGATAATAGTTACAGAGCCATTTTTTATGAGTGGTTTTACATCGACAGAGTAATAATGTGCAGAAACTACCCAATAGTAAACACCTGACGATACTTGTTTGCCTTTTTTATTTGTGCCAGTCCACCAAAATGAATCACTATAATCGGGACAGTTTGGAGATTTACATGCTTGCTCCCATACAAGTACTCCCCATTTATCGTAAATTTCTATCTTAAATTCTTCAAAAGTTCCCCTATCT